>JBJSYU010000274.1:0-4044 GCA_046089945.1 Candidatus Methylumidiphilus sp. | reverse complement strand
AGCGAGAACGGGGGCGAAAGTGGCAGTGGCGGCGGCGGCGGCGGTTTTTATGCATCGGGCACAAACGGCGCATTCATGTAAGGGCAATGGCGGCAATGGCGGCAATGGCGGCAATGGCGGCAATGGCGGCGGCGGTGGAGGCGGAGCATATGTGTACGGCCCTTCCATCGGTGGGGGCGGTGGCAACTATGCCGGAGGCCAAGGCGGCGGGGGGATTGCGGGCGGTGCCGGTGGCGCGGGGGGAAGTTCCAGCGGGGGTAATGGCGGAACGGGCGGCAACGGGACTGTTGGAAGTGACACAGGTGGAAATGGAAATATTGGCGACTTGTTTAATACCACTGGCGGTGCGGCGGGTATTGGCGGCAATGCTGGCAACAGCGGCGGCGGCGGCGGCGGGGGCGGCGGGGGCGGCGGGGTCTATGGCGGAACCGGGTCCGGAACTGCCAACGGCGGCGGCGGCGGCGGCTTTGGTGGCGGTGTTGGCGGCAACTTCAACGGCGGCGGCGGCGGTGGGGCCGGTCTCGGTGGAGCGGTGTTTGTCAATGCGGCGAACGGTGGCAGTTTGTCTTGGAATGATTCCTCCCAGTCCGGTGGCACGGTGACAGGCGGAACGGGAGGAACCAGTTTTTCAAATTCTGGGGGCAATGGCAGCGCGGCAGGGGCCGGGCTGTTCCTCAACGGCGGCACGGTCAATATGACCGTGGGCAGCGCCAACACGAATACCATCAGCGGCGACATCGCCGACGCCGGGCAAGAATCCACCGCTAATCAAGGCGCGATCACCAAAACCGGCGTGGGCACCCTCGTTTTGAGCGGCGACAGCAGCGGCCAGTACGGTTACTCGGGCGGCACCACAGTCCAAGCCGGCACATTGCAGGCGGCGAACAACGGCGCGTTGGGCCATGGCGGCGTCACAGTCAATAATGGCGCGACCCTCAATGTCATCAACGGCATCACGATTAACAATGCGGCTAAGCTGAACGGCGGCACACTGCAAGGCACTGGCACGGCGGCTGTGTCTGGCAATGTCACCTGGGGGCCGGCAGCATTCTCAATGCCTCCGCCAGCGGTGACCAGTTGACGCTGTCCGGCATCATCGACGACGGTGCCGCGACCTATGGCATCACCAAGACTGGCGCAGGCACTGTCGTTCTCACCGGGAATAACACCTACGGCGGCGGCACCACGGTCAGCGCCGGCACCTTGGCGCTGGGCGCGGGCGGCAGCCTCGCGGCCGACAACGCCGTCACCGTCAACAGCGGCGCGACGCTGGATGTGGCCAACCATGCCACGACCCTCGGCTCGCTGGCCGGGGGCGGCAGCGTCCACATCGGCGGCACCACGCTGACCGTCGGCGGCAGCGGCTCCACCGGCTTCGGCGGGGTGATCTCCGGCACCGGCGGCGGACTCGACAAGGAAGGCAGCGGCACGCTGACCCTGACGGGCAGCAACACCTACACCGGCGCGACCACCGTCAACGGCGGCACCTTGGTGCTGGGTTCGTCCAACAACATCAGCAGCGGTTCCGCGCTGGTCGTCGGCAGCGGCGGCACGGTGACGGTCAACGAATTTGCCGGTGGCGACGTGGGGTCGCTGTCCGGCAGCGGCGCGGTCAATGTGTCCCAGTACGGCTTTTTGAGTATCGGCGGCAACAATTCCAGCAGCAGCTTCAGCGGCCGCTTGCAAGGCAGCGGCAGCTTCAGCAAGACCGGCACTGGCACCTTGACCTTGGCCGGCCCGCAAAGCATCAGCTCCATCTTCGTCGGCAACGGCACCCTGGACTTCCAAAACAGCGGCAGCGCCCCCGTCACGATCAGCAGCGGCGTCCGCAACAACAGCCATCTGGTGTTCGACAACGCCGGGACGGTGACCATGGCGGGCGTCGTCTCCGGCCCCGGCGACCTGGCCAAGACCGGCGCCGGCAGCTTGGTGCTGGCCAAATCCGCCGCGTTCAGCAGCGCGACGGTCGAACAGGGCACCCTCCAATTCGGCGACGGCAGCACCTACCTGTACAACAATTTTATCCGCAAGCCCATCACCACCCATGCCAACGCCGGCGTCGTCTTCAGCGGCACCGCCGGCTTTATGGATAACACGTTCACCGGCGCGGGCAGCCTGGCGCTAAAGGGCACCGACATGGGCATCTTGGGCCTGGCCGACCACACCGGCGGCACGACGCTAGACGCGGGCAGCACCTTGCGGATCGACAGCGGGGCCAACACCGGATGGTTGCAGGGCAACGTGGACGACAACGGCCTGTTGATATTCCAACGCAGCGACAACGTGGCCTTCGGTGATGTCATTTCCGGCAGCGGGCGCGTCATGCAGGCCAGCGGTTATGGCGGCGGCACCCTGACCCTGGGCAACGCCAACAACACCTACACCGGCGGCACCTATGTGTTCAGCGGCGGACTCGCGGTGGCCGACGCCCAGGCCCTCGGCGCCGGCGCGGTGGATGTCGAAGGCTACGGCAGCCTGAAGGTTCAGGACGGCGTCAACTTCGGCAACGCCGTCAACCTCCTCGGCGGCACACTGGGCGGCAGCGGCAACGCCACCGCCAGCGGGGCCGTTACTCTCGGCAACAGCCTCACCGTCCTCAACGTCAACAACACCCTCAACGCCGCCCACGCCACCGACACCCTGACCGTCGCCGGCGCGATTGGCGACAACGGCCAAGGCATCAGCCTGACCAAGACCGGCGACGGCACCGTCGTCCTCGCCAACGACAACGGCTACACCGGCCCCACCACCGTCAGCGGCGGCACCCTGCAAATCGGCGACGGCGGGGTAGCCGGGTCGGTGCAAGGCGACATCGTGGACAACGCCCATCTGGCCTTCAACCGGGCCGACGCCGTAGACTTCGCGCAAACCATCAGCGGCGCGGGCGATGTGGCCCAGGCCGGGACGGGCCGCCTGCGCCTCGCCGGCGACAACAGCTACAGCGGCGGCAGCTTCGTCCAAGCCGGCGTCCTCGCCGCCGGCGGCAACCACGCGCTGGGAACCGGAACCGTCACCGTGGACGGCGGCGCGGCGCTCAACGTCGAAAGCGGCGTCACCCTCGCCAACGCCATCGACCTCAACGGCGGCACCCTCTCAGGCAGCGGCGCGGCCACGGCGCCCGTGACCGTCGACCACGGCGACACCCTCAGCCCCGGCAACAGCCCCGGCACCTTCACCGGCGTCGATTTCACCTTCGGCGCGGGCGGGCATTACGCCTTTGAAGTCAACGACTTTCTCGGCGCGCCCGGCACCGGCTGGGATCTGCTCCACCTCGGCGGCCAGCTCGCCATCACCGCCACGGCCGCCACCCCGTTTATCATCGACCTCGCCAGTCTCGACGCCCTCAACGCCCCCGGCTTCGCCCCCGCGTCGGCCTACCAACTGCTGATCGCCGAGGCCGCGGGCTTCAGCGGCTTCGACGCCGCCGCCTTCGCCATCGACGCGGCCGGCTTCCAAAACGGCGTCAACGGCGGAAGCTGGGGCGTCAGCCTCAACGGCAACGGGCTATACCTCGACTTCACCCCCGCCGCAAACCCCAATCCGAACCCAACCCCGGAACCCGGCAGTTTCTCACTGCTGGCTTTGGGCTTGGGCTTTCTCGCCAAACGCTGGCGGCGGGCTTGCTGATTGGCGTGTCGGCGTTCTGTCGGCTTGCGGTGGTAGCGCCGGCATCCTGCCGGCGTTTGACGCATGTCCAGATTTTGGCCGGCAGGATGCCGGCGCTACGCCTTGGCCGGCAGGGATGCCGGCGCTCCATTCGGTCGCCAATCCCCCTGCGTGACATCAGTCACGCATTTTATATAGAGGCCACTGTGCATGATGAATCCAAATATCTCGCCGCCCCCGGTCAGTTTCCGCGCCGCCTTGCTGTTTTGGTTGAAGCTCGGCTTCATTAGCTTCGGCGGGCCGGCCGGGCAGATTGCCATTATGCATACGGAATTGGTGGAGCGCCGCCGCTGGATCAGCGAGCGGCGTTTTTTACATGCGCTGAATTACTGCATGGTGCTGCCGGGGCCGGAGGCGCAGCAGTTGGCGACGTATATT
>JBJSYU010000273.1:0-6468 GCA_046089945.1 Candidatus Methylumidiphilus sp. | reverse complement strand
CGGACAACCTGGCGCGGTGCGATGATTTAAAATCAATATCCCGCCACCCTCGGAAGTATCTGAGGCTACGAGTGACAATTCATTTTTAACGTTAGGATGCTCGTGAAATTTCTTCAAGGTAATTTCAGGGTCGAACCCTTTCGACGCAATTTTTTCTTTGAGCCAAGCCAAAAACAAGTCGCCCGCGAACAAGCCGCCGCACTCGGCAAAGCAGAAAACCTGCCGATAAGGCGGCAACGCCATTAATGCCTTCATCAACAGTGACTCAAACTTTTCCTCCAGCACCTCAGGGATGAATGGCACGTCTATTTTTTTAAGGAAACCCATGATGTCGCTGTGATCGATTAGCTCTTGGCTGAAATCCTCCGCCTTTGGCTTGTCCATAAAAGACGCAAAGCGCGGCTTGCCTTTCAAGGTTTCATTGACCGCTTCTTTCATTTCGTTCGGCGTAAAGCCTGCCGCCAACAGCGTTGCGGTGATCGCGCCTGCGGACGTGCCAATCAGCCGTCTAGGCTGGTGGCCTTTTTCATAGAAAGCCGTCAAGGCGCCAACAAACACCGAACCTTTCGCGCCACCACCTTCAAAAATCAAATCGTACAACGACATACACACCTCTTGACAACATGGGTTTACAGGAAAAAGTCTGACTGAAATTGCCGAGTAACCGATTGGCAAATCCATCAGCCAATGAACATAGCCAATGCAGTCGGCGATGTCAATCTTTTGCTAGGTTCCAGAGCCATGCCGATACGTTGGGGAATGAAGCGCGCCATCCGCGCCATTGACTGGCGCGCCATTTTTATCGGCGCATCTTGCGTGAAGCTTGACTTGCCGACGGCATAGGTTATTAGCGCGTGGGGCGGAATGCGATGGCGGTTCCGCCGGGTGAAAGCCTGTGGCGGAACCTGAAAAGACGGTTCCGCCTTGTGCGGATTTGGCAAGCTGTGTGTGACTACCCGATTCAGCCCCTCGGCCTTGCGAACCGCGCCAAGCCCAGCAGGCCCGACACCATCAGCCATGCCGCCGCAGGCAGCGGGACAGGTGCGGCGGTGGCGCTGAAGTTGTCGAATGTGGCGGCGGGAATGGTTGATGGATCGAGGGCTTGGCCGGCTCTGTTGGCGTTGGCCGACACCAGCAAGCCGGTCAACCCGGCGGCGTAGGCGCTGTCGTTGGCGGTGACGGTGCCAAGCGGCGTATTCAAATCGGCTGTGCTGAAAATCTGCCCTGTCAATGTGCTGCCTACTCCGGTAAACACCAGCCGATAACTTTCGCCGGCGGTCAAACTGACGGGAGCCACATTGCCTATCGGTATGCCGAGTTCACCATCAAAGCGGTTTAGGAAAAGCCCGCAAGCCGACGAGCAAAAGACCAGTCCATAACCACTGGTTGTGCCTAGGCCGGGGTTCTGCCCCCTGGCGATGACGGCAACGGATTGATCGCCGCTGGTACTCCAGTCCGACACATCGGCACTGACCGAGAAGTCGGAAAAATTTTCGTCCGCCCGGAAGCTGCCGGCGCGGGCGGGGCCGAGTTGCGGCGCCGCCGGGTTGGCGGCCGCTTGAATGCGGTAGCCGCCATTGGGAAAGGCATAGCTGCCGCTTAACCCAAAAGCGGCCAATGGATCGTAATGCGTCCAGCCGCTGTCGTTGCCGTCGTTGAAATTGTCGCTGATGGCGGCCTGTGCCGTGCCGCTCATAACCAGTGCGGCGATGAAACAGGTTTTCAGTAAATGGTTCATGGCTTTGCTCCATAAATTCAGATTGATGGGGTAATTCCGGTTTGCTGGGTTTGCGTCGATGGGCGCCGGGCCATGCCCGACCGCAACACAGGCGCGGGCGTCATGCTATGGGAATTTTTGATACTCTTTTGCGGCGCGAACTGTCGCGCATAAAAAAGGGAGCTTTTTCATAAAAAAGCCGCTACCACCCACAGCCAACCAGAGGAAAACCCCATGCCATTCAAGCCCGTAGATTTCGAGTGGTTGCTTGCGAATCACAACAATCAGCCGCGATCCGCCGACGATTTGGCGGACACGGCGATACTCCCGCCCTGTCCGGCCGGGCAAGTCCAAATGGAACAGATTCCCGTGCTGGCAGGCGCGGGCCTTTTTTTCTTCAAGGCCCGCTTTGATGACGCAGCAGTCCTCCGGGCCAGCGATGGCCGGTCGGGCAGCAACCTGGGGCTGATACTGACTCAAACAGGGAATTACCATATTGAAACAGAAGATGCCGGTCGGCCTTGCCCTGCGGATCAGGGCGCGGTAATCCTGCATTCGCCGGAGGATCGGCCGGTGAATTTCCTTTTTCCCGCCGACGGACAGATCGACGCGATGGCGCTCATGCTGGGGCGGGAAGCGTTGGCCGAGATGCTGGGGCCAGACCGGCCGCCGAAGTTGCTTAACGATTGGCTGGAAAACCGCAGCGGCCTTGCGCCGTTTGCGAACCGGATGGCATCGACGCCCGCGTTTGCCAGCGCCACCCGGCAATTGGCCAGCAATCCCTATCAGGGATCGTCCCGGCGGATGTTTTTTGAGGCGAAAGCCATGGAGGGCTTCGCCGAGTTATTGCATTGTTTAAGCGGCGGCGAGGCCGAATCGCGGGCTTTGGCGCTGAGCGCGTGGGAGCGGTCTCGGCTGTTTGAGGCGCGCGACCTGCTGATGGCACACATCGCCGACCCGCCTGCGCTGGCTGAATTGGCCCGGCAAGTGGGTTTGCCGGTGAAGCGGCTGGACAGGCTATTCCGGGAAGTGTTCGGGACTACGCCGTTTGGCTGGGTGCGCGATTACCGGCTGACGCTGGCGAAGCAGCTTCTTACCGAGGAAAATCTACCGATCAAGCAGGTGGCGCATCGGCTGGGCTATAGCAATGTGCATAATTTCACCCACGCCTTCACCGCCCGCTTCGGCATGCCGCCGGGCGCGATGCGGAAGGGGAAAAAGGCATGACAGGGCCATCGACCGACATATAAGGATGGTTGGCAGGCCGCCCCCCATTACTACACACAGCAGGAAAAACACATGAACATCGGCAAATATCTACTCGGCGCTGCCTTGCTGCTGGCCGTGGCGACGGCGGGGGCTTTTGGCCGCAACGGGCCGTCTGGCAGTTTCCAAAAAACCGGCCCGCAGGGCTTAGGTTCCGCGCAAGGCACCCGCACTTTGTCCGGGCCGAACGCCGCCAGCACTTTTAGCGCCAACGGCCCGCGTGGCCGCAGCCTCAGCGGCGAGGCGTCTTCGACGGTGGGCGGCGGCAAGGCCGCCAGCGGCGAGGCGAGCGTGAACACCAGCGGCGGGCGCAGCGCCGTCATGCAGGGCAGCGGGCAGGTCAAAGGCGGCACCGCCAGCGGCAGCGCCTCGATTCAAACCGGCGCGGGCCGGGGCGTCAGCGGGCAAGGCTCTGTGACCAAGACCGACAGCGGCGTCAGTACCAGCGGCTCGGCCACCAGCAACAGCGGCAAAACCGTCAGCGGCAGCGTCGAAGGCAACAAGGAAAGCGGGACGGTGTCGGTGACCACCGACAAAGGCACGAAGACCCACGACTACGCCGCGCCGCAATAGCCTTCCTGATTAGCAAAATGCTTCAGCCGACTGGCCAAGACGGCTTTAGCTTAAATCAGGTTTTATGGAAATCGGCTGGTTCGCCATCCTTGGACGCTGGATTCCGGCTCCCGGCCGGAATGACGGGGATTTTTCAGGATAGCCTTTAGTTGGCCCAGCGCGTGGCCTGGTAGTCGATGGCTTCTTTGACGTTGAGTTCGCGGGTGGCGGCGCCGGAACGCAGATAGAGCTTGGGGACGCCGCCCTGTTCGAGGAACACAGGCCGGGGCGAGGGCGACACGATGACGCGGCAGACTTCCTGCCCACGGAAGCGGTGGAAGACGATTTGCAGGTACGCCGCCAAGTCGCCGCCCAGCCCGTGGGCGATGGCGGCGATCAGGGCTTGGTCGAAGCCGTCGCGGTTTTTGCGCTTCAGGGTTTGGTAGTCGCGTTCCAAGCCTAACACCTGCCCATCGTCGGCGACGCCAATCAGCAAGGTGCCGCCCGCCCCGTTCAAAAACCCCGCCAGCGACTTCAACACGACGGCTTCCAAAGCGCGGTTGGTGCGCTGTTCCTGCACATCCCAGCGCAGCGAGGACTTAAATTCCAGCAAATCGCTTTCGCCGCTGGCAATCAACGCGGCGAGGTCGTGCTGCAATTCGGAGGTGAGCCGCTCGATGCGCTGGTTCCGCTCCAACACGCTTTCGTGGAAAATCGCCGCCAACACCCCGAACAGCGCACCGACGCCGGCGTAAAACACGCTCTTTAGCCACTTGAAGCCATACAGCGAACCGGCCAGCTCGGCGCGGACATACTCTAAAGCTGATGCGGCGTTGACCTCATGCTCGTGCCAGGCGACGAAATCGTTGATCGGGCGCAGCACAAACAGCCCCACTGCCGCCCCACCCAGCAGCGCCGCCAGCCAAAATTCCAGCCGCCGCTGGCCGCGCTTCATGCGGGCCAGCAGCTTCATCCGGCGGATGGGCAACTTGGATGGCTGCGCCACAGTCAAAGCGCCCGCAAATTGGCCGAAGCCTGCGCCAAATCTTTGCTGCCCAGCCCACTGAAATTGACGCGGATATACGCCCCCGAACCTTCGCCGCCAAATTTGACGATGATGCCTTCGCCAAACTTGGGGTGGCTGACATGTTGGCCTAAGCGGAAGCCGCCAAACGAGTGGGTGGCGGTCATCGGCGCGCGGGTCGGGGCGGGCGGCGCCTTCAAGGGCCGGACGATATTGGCTTTGGGCCGAATCTCCTGCAAATGCGCCTTGGGGATTTCGCGCAGGAAGCGCGAGGCGATGGGCGTGGTGTCTTTGCCGTACAGCCGGCGCGATTCGGCGTGGCACAGGTAAAGCTGTTTCTTGGCGCGGGTCAGGCCGACGTAGCACAACCGGCGTTCTTCCTCTAGGCGACCAGCCCTACCTAAGGACTGAGGCGCCGGGAACAGCCCCTCTTCCAAGCCGACAATGAACACCACGTCAAACTCCAAACCCTTAGCCGAATGCAAGGTCATCAACTGTACACAATCGTCGCTGGCATCGCCTTGGCCTTCGCCAGCCTCCAGTGCTGCATGGGCAAGGAAACGATCAAGCAGGCTTAAGCTTTCACCTTGCATTGGATCTAGGGGACTGCTCTCAAATTGCTCGGAGGCGGTCATCAATTCCTTCAAATTATCCGCCCGTTTTTCATTCTTATTGCTGTTGTCCTGCTCGTAAAATGCGATCAAACCACTTTGCTTAAGAATGGCGTCAACCTGCTCGTGCAGCGGCAAATGGCGACTTTGCTCAGACAAAGCGTGGATCAGGCTCAAAAAAGACGCGAGCATCGTTTTTGCCCTAGCTGACAAGTTCCCGGCCTGACACAGATCTTCCGCCGCCTGCCACCGCGAGCAGTCTTGCATACGTGCCTGTTCGCGGATGGCATCCACCGTCCGTGCTCCAATGCCTCGGGGCGGGATGTTGATGACGCGCTCAAACGATACATCATCATCGCGGTTGGACAGCAGACGTAAGTACGCTAGGGCCTCCTTAATTTCTTGCCGCTCATAAAAGCGAAAACCACCATAAACCCGATACAGAATCTTCATGGCACCGAGCTTTTCCTCGAACTGCCGCGACTGCACGTTGGAGCGGTACAGAATCGCCGCTTCGCCAAGCCGCCCGCCCGCCGCCGCCCATTGCCGGATGCGGTCGGCGACGAAATACGCCTCGTCTTGCTCGTTGAACGCCGCATACACCGAGATGGCCTCCCCGGCCCCGTCCGCCGTCCAGAGGCTCTTGCCCATGCGGCCCTCGTTTTGCGCGATCAAGGCATTGGCGGCATTCAGTATATTGCCGGTGGAGCGGTAGTTTTGCTCCAGCCGCACGACATCGTGGTTGGGGTTGTCGCGCTGGAAGTTGAACAGGTTTTCGATCTTCGCCCCGCGCCAGCCGTAGATCGACTGGTCGTCGTCGCCGACCACGAACAGATTGTCCTGATCCTGCGTCAACAGGCGCAGCCAAGCGTACTGGATGCTGTTGGTGTCTTGGAACTCGTCCACCAGCACATGGCGGAAGCGGCGGCGGTAATGGGCGCGGGCGGACTCGTTGTCGCGCAGGAATTCATGGGCGCGCAGCAGCAATTCGGCAAAATCCACCAGCCCAGACTTGTCGCAGTGCGGCTCGTAAATCTGGTACACGCGCAGCATCTGCTGCTCAAACGTGTCGTAAGTCTCCTGCATGTGGCGGGCGCGGTGGCCTTCGTCCTTGTGACCGTTGATCCACCATTGCGCCTGCCGGGGCGGCCATTTCTTGTCGTCCAGATCCAATTCTTTCATGATGCGCTTGACCAGCCGCAACTGGTCGTCGGAATCGAGGATTTGGAAAGTCTCCGGCAAGCCGGCCTCGCGGGCGTGGCGGCGCAGCAGCCGGTGCGCCAGCCCGTGGAAGGTGC
>JBJSYU010000272.1:0-4970 GCA_046089945.1 Candidatus Methylumidiphilus sp. | reverse complement strand
GTGTATAGACCGGAGACATAGGTAACAGGTATTCGGAGACATGGGTAACGGTTTTGGGTTTGTCATTGTGGTTCATGCAGGTCCATGGAGGCAATGCGTTGGTGGCAGAAAAACACCTCCGGCACGCCATCGCGGTGGGTGGGCCGCAGGGCGACGGACTGGCCGAAGAACGCCTTGCCGACCTTCCATTCGCGGCCCCGGTGGCACACCTCGCCCTTCCTAAAAGCCCTGGTGCCTGGATGCCGGTTCTATGCAACCCGGAGCCTTGTTGGGTGCGCGTCGCGCACTGTTTAAAGGATGCTTAACATCTTAAAGGATGCTTAACATCACAATGGATTTGGATTTTATGGTGGCGCTGCCGATATTTCCAAACCCATTGGAATTGTCGGGGGCCGTGAACGGTGCGCGATGCGCACCCCAGGCGGCTGGAGGCTGGCAACGGTCAAAACCAGAGATTGCGATGAACAATGCTGATTTAGAGCGGAGAAAAGACATTATCTGCAAATGCAGCGGAACGACGGTTGCGCACATTCGGCGGCTGGCCGATCACTCGGCTTTGGCCTTTTCAAGCCACCGCCGCGAGTTGATCCAGCAAGGCGTCCAAGTCCCGGCGGGATAATTCCAAGCGGTCGCCGCCGGTCTCGGAGTTGACGAAATACTTGCCCGCCCAGATGGCGCGGCGCACGAACGCCAGGACATCGGAAAACGTCGCGTCCTTTTTCGCGTACCAGGCGGCTTGGCGCACCGGCATCGCACCCTCGCCGACCCAGCGCAAGGCCATCAGGCAGACCAGCGAAAACAGCCCCATCAAGGCGGGCGTGGTGCGGGCGATGGCGAGGTCTGACCACTGCCGTTGGGTTTCGACGCCGAGGTGGCGGCGGGCTTCCTCGAAGGTCACTTCCACGTTCCAGCGCAGGACGAACAGCTCGACGATGCGTTCGGGCGTCAGGCCGTCGTCGGTGGCGAAGAACGCCTGCGGGCGCTTTTCGCCCGCCGGGTCGGCGACCAGCACCCAGCGCAGCCGCACCGGGTCTTGGCCGGGGGTGTGCCACAGGCAGACGCCGCTGAGCAGCCGCACCGGCTTGCGGACGCCGCCGTACCAGGCCACCTCGGCGTCCCGCCACGGCTGGGCCGGGTCTTCCAGCCGTTGTTTCAGGCTGGGCAGGCGCGCGCCCTTCTTCGGCCAGCGCCCGCGCCGGCCGGGGGCGGGCGCCTCCGGGAAGCCGAACAGCCGGGCGTCCAGCCGCAGGCGCGACACCAGGGCGGCCCCCCGCCCCCGGCAGGCGCGGGCCAGCGCGACGCTGGCATACGCGCCGTCGCCGACGACGGTGAACGCGGCGGACGCCAGCCGGCGCGAGACCTGCCCGACGGCCTGGGCCGTCCAGTCCACCGTGGCCTTGTGCCGCCGCCCGGCCTTTTCGTCAGCCCGCGCCGGCGGGGCCAGCAGGGTCAGGAACGGCAGCGCCCACGGGCGCGGGCTCCACGGCAGCGGCACCCGCAGCGTCAGGCAGATCCACTTCAGCCCCCAGCATTTCACCACCTCGCTTTGCGTCGAGCGCACCGCGTCGCGGTGCCGGCCCTTGGCCTTGATCCGCTTGCCCTTGCGCCGCTCCACGGTCTCGTCCACCAGGATGATCAGCGGATACCCTTGGCTGGCGAGCACCGCGACCAGCAGCCCCAGCAGGATTTTCGCCCCCTGCAGGCCCGACCAGCGCGCCCGGCTCAGCACCCGGTGGTATTTGCAAAAGCCCAGCTCGCCCGCCAGCCCCAAGGCCCGCAGCACGCCGGCCACGGTGCGCGCGCCTTGGCACAGGATCGCCCCCGCCGCCAGCGCCTGCGCATGCCCCCGCACCGGCCGCGTGAACAGCGGCGCGAAGGAACCCAAAACCATCAACGCCACCCCAGGGAGCATCAGCACTGTCTGTCGTCTCGCAAGCCATCACCAACCGGCTATTGTGCTACGAGAACCGCCCGCTGCCTCGCTGAAAAAGGCCAAAGTCGAGGATCAAGGGGTTTTCGATTTGGACGGCGTGTCGCGGGCGACGGGGGCGTGTTCGGGTTGCGGGGCCTGCGATATGGATGTTTTGGCGCTGGTGGCTGAATATTCCACGCTGCTTGCCCGCAGCGCCACTTGTAAAGGCCAAGGCGGCGCAGACTAGGCGGCATCATTAAAAACCGCGCCCTGGTGAAAATGCCTGTTGCTTGCCGCCGCTTGCGGCGTGTCGGCCAATCACTTGTATAATGCGGGCTTTTGGCGGTTCGGGCGGGGCTGTAGCGCTTGCCGCCGCCGTTTTTCTAGGCATTCGGAGGGCAATTGCGATGAAGACAGTTTTGAGCGTGAAGGGCATGAAGTGTGGCGGCTGCGAGACGAGCGTGCGCGAGGCGGTGCTGGCTTGTGCGGGGGTGGTCGGCGTGCTGCCGAATTTCCGCGAGAATTCGGTGGAGGTCGAATACGAGGAGGGCAAGGCGGATTTGGATGCGATTCGCCGGGCCATCGCCGCCAAGGGCTTTGAGGTCGCTTAAAACCTCGTACCGTGCCTAATACTTGCCCTCACCCCAGCCCTCTCCCAACAGGGAAAGGGAGCTTTGGTGGCGGCCGAAAGCATAAAAACCCGGTGGGCCAGCGTCGGCCGACCTTATCCTTACCTTAAATTTAGATTGGTGAACCTTATGACTACACCTGTGCAGATCGCCGTGACCGGCGCCGCAGGACAGATCGGCTATGCCTTGTTGTTCCGCATCATCGCCGGCGAATTGGCCGGCCCCGACCAGCCGGTGTTTTTGCGCCTGCTGGACGTGCCGGAGGCGGTGCCGTCGTTGCAGGGCGTGTTGATGGAGCTGGAAGACTGCGCCCCGCCGCTGTTGGCCGGCGCGATAGCGACCGCCGATCCCGAAGAGGCGTTCCAAGACGCCGACGCGGCGTTTTTGATCGGCGCCCGCCCGCGTGGGCCGGGCATGGAGCGGCAGGATTTGCTTTCCGTCAACGCCGCCATTTTTTCCAAGCAGGGGCAGGCGTTGAACGCGGTCGCCAAGCGCGGCGTGAAGGTGTTGGTGGTCGGCAATCCGGCCAACACCAACGCGCTGATCGCGCTGAAAAACGCCCCGGATTTGTCGCCGCGCAATTTTTCGGCGATGACGCGGTTGGATCACAACCGGGCGCTGGGTTTGCTGGCGAAGCAGACCAGCGTGCCGGTCGCAGATATCCGTCAAGCGACGATCTGGGGCAACCATTCTTCGACGCAATACCCGGATTTGCACCACACCTCGGTGCGCGGCGCACCGGCTTTGGGGCTGGTGGATGAAAGCTGGTACCGCCAGGATTTCATTCCGGCGGTGCAGCAGCGCGGCGCGGCGATTATCGCGGCGCGCGGCAAGTCCAGCGCCGCCTCCGCCGCGCATGCGGCCTTGGAACACGTGCGCGACTGGCTGCGCGGCACGCCGGGCGACGATTGGGTGAGCATGGCGGTTTACAGCGACGGCAGCTACGGCATTGAGGAAGGCTTGATCTATTCCTTCCCGGTGACGATTGAAAACGGCGATTACAAGATCGTGCAGGGTTTGACGATCAATGAGTTCAGCCGCGAGCGCATGGTGTTGTCGGCGCAGGAATTGGCGGCCGAGCGCGACATGGTAAAGCATCTGTTTTGAAATTTCAGTCCCCCTCGCCCTGCGGGGAGAGGGTTAGGGTGAGGGGCAAGTGACTGGATTTTAAGACCTTCGCCCCAGCCTTCCCCCAGCGAGGGGGCGAGGGCAAAGATTTAACTTAGACGCCGGCCGACTGCGGCAAACCCGTGCTGGCCGGGCGTCCAAGGCCGATGTTCCCCGCCTTTGGTGAAATAGTCCTTTCGCAGGCGGGCGCTTGAGAAGCACTGGCGCAGGGGAGTATAAACTCCCATTATTTTTACGGAATTCCCCCGATTCCTGTGGTGGGTTTCCGTAGGCCAACCCTCCACTCTTAAATTGCGCACACCGATGAACGAGCGTCCGCTTTCCCCGCATTTGCAGGTTTACCGCCTGCCCCTGACCGGACTGGTGTCGATCACCCACCGCGCCACCGGCGTTTTCCTGAGCGTCGGCATGATCGTGCTGGTGTTGTTTTTGATGGCAGTGGCGAAGGGGCCGGATTCTTACGCCACAGCGCAAGCGCTGTTGCAGTCCTTCATCGGGCGGCTGTTCCTGTGGGGCTGGATTTTCTCCCTGCTGTTCCACATGGTCCACGGTGTCCGCCATTTGATTTGGGACACCGGCCACACGTTTGAGCGCGAAACCTTGGATCGCTATGCCCGTTACGAAATCATCGCGACGTTGGCGCTGGCGGCTTTGCTGTTTTTCGTGGCCCTGATCAATTAGAGGATTAAGTCGGCATGAAGTATCAAACTCCCTTGGCCCGTGCGCGTGGTTTGGGTTCCGCCAAACAAGGCTCGCACCATTGGTGGCGGCAACGGGTCACCGCTGTCGCGTTGTTTCCGCTGACGCTGTGGTTCGCCACCAGCATCGCTTTGCTGCCGGGTTTGGGGCATGCGGAGGTGGTGCGCTGGATCAACTCGCCGTGGAACACCATTCTGTTGTTGTCTTTCATCTTGATTTCCCTGTTCCATGCGATGCTCGGCCTGCAAGTGGTCATTGAGGACTATGTCCACAATGATTGGCTGAAAATCCTCGGCAATCTGGGGGTCAGGCTGGTGACGGCTTTCCTGGCGCTGGACACCGCGTTCGCGGTGCTGCGCATCGTCTTTGTGGGCGCACATGGCTAAATCATACGAAATCATCACACACAGCTACGACGCTGTGGTTGTCGGGGCCGGCGGGGCGGGCTTGCGCGCCACGCTGGGCTTGGCCGAGCGCGGCTTGAACACCGCCTGCCTGACCAAGGTGTTTCCAACCCGCAGCCACACCGTGGCGGCGCAGGGCGGCATCAGCGCAGCGTTGGCGAACATGGGCGAGGACGATTGGCGCTGGCATATGTACGA
>JBJSYU010000271.1:0-4236 GCA_046089945.1 Candidatus Methylumidiphilus sp. | reverse complement strand
CGGTGCATGCCGAGGGCGCGGGCGGCGGCGGAGATGTTGTTGTCGTGTTCGATCAGCACCTTTTGCAGATGCTCCCATTCCAGCCGCTTCACCGACAGCGGCTTGTCTTTGATTTCCACGCTGTCGTCGCCTTCGTCCTTGTGCAGCGCGGCGACGATCTCGTCGGCGTCGGCGGGCTTGGTGAGGTAGTGGGTGGCGCCGAGCTTGATCGCCTCCACCGCGGTGGCGATGCTGGCGTAGCCGGTGAGCATGACGATGCGGGTGTTGTCGTCGAGTTCGACCAGGCGCTTGACCATGGACAGGCCGGACTCGTAGCCGATGCGCAGGTCGATGACGGCGTATTCCGGCTCGACCTGCTCGGCCATTTCAATGCCGCCGACCAGGTCGTGGGCGACGAACACTTCAAAGCCACGCTTTTCCATGGCCATTTTCAGCACCATGCAAAACGTGGCGTCGTCGTCCACCAGTAAAACACCCGGCTTTTCGGACACAGCGGGCAGATGGGTTGGGGTCGTGTTCATGTAACTCCTGCTTGGGTGGATACGGGAAGGGTGATGCGCGTCACGGTGCCGCGATGGCCGTCGTGGCGCGCCTGCATGTTGATTTTGCCGCCTAGGCGCTCTATCGCGGAAAACGCCAAAAACAGGCCGACGCCTAGGCCGTGTTCCTTTTTGCTGGACACCGGGTCTTTGCCCAGGCTGGCGAACACCGCCGGGGCGATGCCGGGGCCTTCGTCGAGGATTTCCAGGATGGCGCACTCCGGCGTCCAACGCGCCCGCAGTTCGATGCCGTGCGGCGAGACGTCGGCGGAATTGTTGAGGATGTTGACCAGCGCGTGGGTCATGGTGCGCTCGGCGAGGATGCTAGGCGATGGCTCGTAGCCGGTTTTGCGGTAATTCAGCGGGGTGGGCAGATTTTGCGCCCGCCAGTCGGCCGCCACTTCGTCGAGGTAGCGCGACACCGGCATGTTGCGCCCGGAGTCGGCGCGCAGTTCGCCGGCGGTGGCGGACATCACCGACAGCGCGGCCTTGCAGCGGTTGACCTGCTCGCGCAGGATTTTCATCTTTAGGCAGAGGTCTTGCGCGTGGGAGTGCGCAAACTCCTTTTCCAGGTCGTGGATCAGGATGGCCATGGTGCCTAGCGGCGTGCCCATTTCGTGGGCGGCGCCGGCGGCGAGCGTGCCTAAGGCGACGACGCGCTCGTTGCGCAGCGTGACCTCACGCGCCGCCGCCAGCTTGCGGTCGAGCCGCCGCAGCGAGTCGGCCATGCCGACCACAAAATACGCCACCAGCACCGCGCTCAGCACGAAGCCGAACCACATGCCGAACACGTGCAGTTGCACATCGTGGTGGTCCATCATCGCGTGCTGCTGGTGGTTCACCGGGTTGTCCAAGGTCATCGGCACGATCATCGGCAGCGGCTCGAAATAGCGCATCAGCACGGTGTAGGCGGACGAGGCCAGCACCACCAGATACCAGGTGTAGGTCTGCGGCAGCACGGTGGCGGCGATAATCAGGGGCAGCAGGTAAAACCAGGTCAGCGGGTTGGTCGCCCCGCCGGTGAAATAAAGGATGGCGGTGATCGACAAAATGTCGAAGCACAATTGCACCACCAGCGCCCCGTCGCTGACCGGCTCTTCGTCGCCGCCTAGGCGCAGCCAAGTGTACCAGTTGAAGCCGACCTGTACGGTGATGACGCCGGTCAAGGCGGCTTGGTGCAGCGGGACGTCCAGCCCGTAAACACTGAGCAGCACGGACAGCGCCTCCACGCAGATCATCAGATTGCGCATGACAAACATCCACTTGAGATTCATCCAAGCGGAATTGTCGGAGAGGATGGGTTCGGGGATGCTGATTAAGGTGTCTTCGTTCATGTTTTTGATTTTATCAGTGCGGTGCGCCGGCAAGCCTGCGGCAATTTGCCACATTTGCGAAAAAGCTAGACGGGAGTATCATTTTTTTCAGTTCGCAAGGTATTTCGATACCGCGACCCCAATGCTCCAAATCCTCCTCTTCGATAATGCAGGGTTCTTTGTTCAACCCTGCATTTTCTTTTTCTACCCCCCCCTTTTCGAGCAATACCTCAACCTCACCGGCCTGCCGATTGGCCGCAGTGTGGGCTTTTGCCGCTGGCCCGCGCCTGTTGGCTTAAGGCCAAGGCGGACGGCATGCGCTGTTGCAAATCTTGGATGCGGGTGGCGTGGGCGGGGTGGGTGGACATGAATTCCGGCGGCTGGGCACCGCCGGTGGCCCGGCCCATGTTCGTCCACAAGTCCACGCTGGCCTTGGGGTCGAAGCCGGCCTTCGCCATCAAGTCCAAGCCCATCAGGTCGGCTTCGCTTTCCTGCACCCGGCTGAACGGCTTCAACACGCCATATTCGGCGCCGACGCCGAGCAAGCCCATCAGCGCTTGGCCGCCGGCGCTGCTCGGCGCGGCGGCGGACTGCACGAGGTTGATGCCTTGCTTGACCGCCATTTCCTGCGAGACGCGCTCGTTGCTGTGGCGGGCCAGCACATGGGCGACTTCGTGGGCGATGACGGTGGCGAGCTGGTCTTGGTTGGCGGCGACTTTCAGCATGCCGGCATTGACGCCGATTTTGCCGCCGGGCAGCGCGAAGGCGTTGGCCGAGCTGTCTTGGAACACCGCCACCTCCCACTGTCCGCCGACTTCGCGGGTCAGCGCGTCGGCCACGCATTCGACATAGGCGTTGGCCTTGGGGTCTTTCAGCGTCGGCGTCTGCTGTTGCAGGCTCAAAAATGTCTGCCCGCCGAGTTGGGCCATGTCGCTGTCCGGCATCATGATGAGTTGGCTGCGCCCCAACGGCGAGGTGGCGCAGCCGTTCATCACGGCCAGCCCCAAACCTAAAACGCCGGCCAGCACGATGGGTTTATTCATGGGATTCTCCTAATGTGGTGTGGTTAAGGATTTGAAGCCCTCATCCCCTGCCCTTCTCCCGCAGGGAGAAGGGAGAAATGCCCCTCTCCTTGCGAGGGCGAGGAAATAAAGACCTAAAGCGGGCAACTGACGCCCGTGCCTTTGAGGCCGCAATAGCCGGTCGGGTTTTTTTGCAAATACTGCTGGTGGTATTCTTCGGCAAAATAAAACTCGAAGGGCGGGGTGATAATCTCCGTGGTGATGGCACCAAAGCCGGCTTCGGCCAAGCGCTGCTGATAGGCCGACAAAGACGCCTGCACCTGCGCCTGTTGTGCAGGGGTATACACGCCGATGGCCGAGCGGTATTGGGTGCCGTGGTCGTTACCTTGGCGCATGCCTTGGGTGGGATCATGGGATTCCCAAAACAACCGCAGCAGTTCGCCATAACTGATTTTGGCGGGGTCGAACACCAGCCAAACCGCCTCGGTGTGGCCGGTCAGACCGCTGCACACTTCTTTATAGGTCGGATTGGGCGTCAGTCCGCCGACATAGCCGACGGCGGTCAGATACACCCCCGGCTGCTGCCAAAAGCGCCGCTCCGCGCCCCAAAAGCAGCCGAGCGCAAATAGCGCGGTCTCCATGCCCGGCGGATAAGGCGGTCGCAAGTCACGGCCGTTGACCGCATGGCGTTCCGGCAGCGGCATTTTCGCGGCCCGTCCCGGCAAGGCGGTGGATGGGTCAGGCAAGGTGGCCGGCTTCAACAAGCCGGCGCTTTCCAACAGACGTTCTAGCATGGCTCAAGCCCTCCCCACGGCGCGGTGGCCGATGTCTTTGCGGTAATACAAGCCGTCCCAGTGGATTTGTCCGGCCAAGGCGTAAGCCTTCTGTTGCGCCTCGGCCACCGTGTCGCCGAGTGCGCAGGCGCACAGCACGCGCCCGCCGCTGGTGACGACCTGCCCGTCATGAACGCGGGCGCCGGCCACAAACACCTTGGCGTCATTGCTACTGTCCGCAGGCAGGCCGGATATCACATCGCCCTTCCGGTAATCGCCGGGATAGCCGTCCGCCGCCAGCACCACGCCCAAGGCCGGGCGCGGGTCCCACGCCGCTTCGGCTTGATCCAGCCTGCCATCCAGCGCGGCCAAGCACAGCGCCACCAAGTCGCTGCGCAAACGCAGCAGAATCGGCTGGGTTTCCGGGTCGCCGAAGCGGCAGTTGAACTCCAACACCTTAATCGCGCCTTTCGGGCTTATCAGCAACCCGGCATACAGAAAGCCTGTGTAAGGGATGCCGTCCGCCGCCATGCCGGCCAAGGTCGGTTCGATGACTTCGGCCAGGACGCGGGCATGGATGGCCGACGTC
>JBJSYU010000270.1:0-2744 GCA_046089945.1 Candidatus Methylumidiphilus sp. | reverse complement strand
CGACCCTTGTGAAGTCAGTTGCATTTTTAGATACTCTTGTAAAAATAGGGTTGTGGAAACTTATCTTGCCGCGATGATAGCAGATTGCGCCGGGCTTTATTGGAAATACATTGGCAAACCCTTATTGCAAGCCGGTTACTGTACAATGCAGCCTAAGCATGATGGCGGCACCCGCCAACGGCGGCATTTATGCACCGTTTTGCGGCCCTTGCACCAACAAGCCGCAACTCAAGCCGAGGCACACGCCAAAAGAGCCGGGCAAAAATAGTCCGCACCGCCTGGCCGAAAGCCTATGGCTCTGCCTATTGCTTGCCGACTTAATGCACATTGCAACACGACCTAATCACTCCACTCAAACCTACGCCGATGCCCCCAGAATTATTGCCTGTCACCATGGCCCTCAGTATCCTTCTTTATGCCTGGGTACTGTCTTACCGCGCTAAACCGCAATCACCGAAACCCCAATCCGTCCCTGTTCGGCCCCCTGTTGCAGTAAGCCCGCCGCCCGTCGTCGAACTTGAACCCGAACCTGAGCCAGAAACTGAAATGCCAAAGCCAACGCCCAGTGTGCAGTTTATCGTGTCCGCGAGTTTCCCCCTCGCCGAAATTGGCCTAGCCAAAACCCAAGCCTGCCAAATAACCCATTTGCAATGCGCCGACGGCCATTGGGTATTGGGCTATGCAAAACCCGGTGCCTGCCCGGTGCAGCAGTGCTATGCCACCGCACATTTTCCCGCCAATGAAATCGCCGCCGCGTGGGCTGAAGGCCAGCACATCACCAGCTTGACGTATGGCGGCGGGCAATGGGTGGCGCTATTGGCCCCCGACAGCGGCTATACCTTGCAGCAATGGCATTTGACCGCCAGTTTCCCGCAGCAGGAAATCGCCTCGGCCTGGGACAATGGCTACCACGCCACACATTTGGCCTATGGCGACGGCTATTGGGCGCTGGTGCTGTCGCAAGGCGCAAGCTACACCTTACAGCAATGGATTAAAACGCCTTTATTCCCGCACAGCGAAGTGGCTGCAGGCTGCGACGCTGGGTATTGGATCACCAGTCTGGCCTTTGGCGAAGGCGAATGGGCGGCGGTGCTGTCGCAGGACGAAACCATCGCCACGCAGTATTGCCATACCCAACACAGCTTCCCCGACGAGGAGATTGCCGCCGGCATCGCCAACGGCTACCAAGCCACGCAACTGGCGTTTGGCGATGGTTTGTGGGCCTTGGTCATGACTAAGTTTGCCGAAGCCGTTTGAGCGCACAACATCGGCTGCGCAATCGTAGCGTCGGCATCCTTGCCGGCAACCGACCGCGACAGGAAAGCGCCGACCTGCCGAACCCGGCTCAAAGATAAGCGCCGGCAAGGATGCCGGCGCTACGTCAATCAGACAACCCAACTCTGCGTAGTGTCAGTTATTCAGTAAGCCGGTGCCGGGGCCGCATAACTCATGCCCTTGGATTTGGCCTGATCGCGCACCGCCCCGTAAATCTTCTGATCCAGCGAATCCTTCGCCCCGCCGCGCTGCTCGACTTCCTTTTTCAAATGCTCGGCGCGTTGGCTGGAAAGCTCGTTAATCTGCTGGCGCAATTCGGCGCGCTGCTTGGCGGTTTCTTCAATTTTGGCCTTTTGTTCCGCCGGGGCGAGGTTTTGCAAAGGCTCAGGCAATTTGTCGCGCTCGATTTTCGTCACATCCACCCGCCCGCTTTGCACCTCCTCGACCAATTCATTATCCCCCAACAGATTCGCCGCACCGCTCGATGAAGCATTGAACGTCGCCCGCCGCGCCTGCGATTCAACCGAAGATTCCGTGTGCAGTTTCTTCGCCGCGTCCATTTTCGCCTGCTGCTTCGCCTTTTCAGCGGCGTCGCCATAATACAGCCGAGTGCCGTCGAGTTTCGCCGACAATTCGGCGAGTTTCTTGTCAAACGGCGTCGCCACCGCGACCGCGTTGCCGGCTTGGCCGACTTGGAAATAACTGCCGCCGCCCAATTGCGCAATCTGCCGCCAATCCGCCGTCGCGCTGCCGTCGTTGCCGCATTGGATACTGTTCACCACAATCCCGCGCTGCTTGGCTTCATTCAGGCTCACCGTGTATTTCACATCGTCCTGATAATCCCTATGCGGCGGCGCGTCGCCGACCAAAAACACGACTTTATAAGCGCTGGCCTCTTGCCGCCAGGAAATCTTATGCAACGCGTCGTGCAAGGCTTCATTGACACTTTCCGGGCCGTCGCCGCCGCCTTCCGCCTTAAAATCCATCAACGCCGCATATACCGTATCCAAGTCGGCGGACAAATCCACCACACGGGTCACATAAGCGTCGCCGCGATCCCGGTATGCCACCAGCCCCAAACGAATTTCCGGGGCCGGCTGGGCCTGCGCCATACTGCTGGCTATAGCCCAG
This sequence comes from Candidatus Methylumidiphilus sp., assembly GCA_046089945.1. Taxonomy (GTDB): domain Bacteria; phylum Pseudomonadota; class Gammaproteobacteria; order Methylococcales; family Methylococcaceae; genus Methylumidiphilus. The sequence goes on along the minus strand of JBJSYU010000270.1, from coordinate 338 downwards.
ATTTTCTCTTTCGCCGCCTGAATCAGCCCGCCCATGCTGCCGGTGGTGTCCAACACAAACACCACATCGATTTGCGGGCGCTGGTTGGGATTTTGTTGATTCTGCGGCGGCGGCAGGACGGCCACCGGCTCGGTCGGCGGCGCGGCCTGCGGGCGCTGGAGTGGCGGGTAGGCCAACACGCCGGCGACGGTCAACAGGCACAAGACAAACGCTAACAGCTTGGTTTTCATGATCGTTCTCCAAAAAACTAATGCGGTGCGGACAAACGGCGCAACGCGGCCTCGGCGGCGCGGTGGGCTTGTTGGAAGGCGTCTGCGTCGGCGGGCGGCGGCGCGAGG
>JBJSYU010000269.1:0-8626 GCA_046089945.1 Candidatus Methylumidiphilus sp. | reverse complement strand
CCGTAGGCCGGCGGGATGGCGCCGCGCAAGTCGGCGGTCGGGTCACGCTCGGCCCGGCCTGTCGCCACCGCATAGCGGAACACTTGGCCGCAGGCTTGCTTTGTCCTGTGCGCCGATTCAACCGCGCCCCGCGCTTCGATGCGCCGCAACGCGGCAAGCAATTCAGGCGGGGTTATTTCCTTGATCGGCCGCGCCCCTATCCAGGGAATCATGTCTTTTTCAATGCGCCGCCTGATGTTTTCGGCGTGGCTTGGCTTCCAGCGCTTGCAAAACTTTTCCAGCCATTCCAGGTAGACGGCCTCGAAGGTGTCGCTGTCCGCCGCCTTGGTGGCCTTGCGCTGCGCCGCCGGGTCGATGCCTTGGCTTAGCATCTTGCGGGCTTCGTCACGCTTTGCCCGCGCCTCCTTAAGCGTGACATCGGGATAGACGCCTAGGGATAGGCGCTTTTCCTTGCCGTCAATGCGGAACTTCAACCGCCAGTATTTGCCCCCGGCCGGGGAAAGTTCAAGGTACATGCCCCCGCCGTCAAACAGGCGAACCGGCTTTTCTTGGGGCTTGGCGTTTTTAATGGCGCTGTCGGTTAGGGGCATGGGGGCAACAGGGGGAAGCGGTTAGGCACATGCCCCCGAATATGCCCCCAAATGCCCCCGGCTGCAAGCGTTTTTAGCCGGTCTTCTGCGGACACAAAAAAACCCGCAAGGCTTACGCGGTGCGGGTTTGGCGGCTTTTGCCGGTCTTCTTCGTTCTTTCGGTTGGCGGAGAGAGAGGGATTCGAACCCTCGATACGCTATTAACGTATACACACTTTCCAGGCGTGCTCCTTAAACCACTCGGACATCTCTCCTAAAAGAGGCGGCATTATAGCGGCTTGTTTGGGCTTTGTCAGCCTTTGGCCTGCAATTGGCGGAAAATTTGTTGGCGCCCGGTGCGCCCGGCCTCAGTGCGGCAGCTTCGCCACTTCTTCGGACTTGGGGAAGTCGGCGCCGATGCTGACGATGAAGCTGGTGACTTCTTCGATGCTGAGTTCGGATTTGACGACGTTGGACTCATGCACCAGGACGGTGAAGCCGGAGGTGGGGTTGGGCGAGGTGGGGACGAACAGCACGTACCAGTCGGCATTTTTGTTGGTCACGTAGGCGGGCACCCAGATGCCGTCCTTGGGGTATTGGATGTACACGACTTCTTTCTTGGCGCCGCTGTCCGTGCTGCTGAACATGGTGATGACTTTTTTCGACACCCGGTAGATGGTGTTGAGGAAGGGGATGCGGGCCATCAGCAAGTCCACGCCGGAGATGATGAGCGAGCGGCGGGACTTGACGAGGGAATAGCCGATGTAGGACAGCGCCAGGATGATGGACGCGAACACCAGCGAGGCGAACAAATAGCTGTCCAGCCTGCCGTAGACGCTGAAAAAGGCGTCTTCCACCATGCCCTTGATCAGCAGCACGACCTGCACGACGATGACGATGGGGATGATGGCGAGGACGCCGATCAAAAAATACTCGGAGAGTTGCTTGATGCTGTTCTTCATGGCGTTGCCCTAATTTGGTGTTGGCTTTTTTTATAGTGTGGCTGCGAAGACGCCGGGGTCAGCGTCTAGGGCTTTCCTCTAAGTCAAGGTTGTTGCGTTCGTCGTTGGCCCGCTCGCGCTCGGTCTTCTTAGGGTTTTCCTTTGAGTTAAGGGCGTTGAGTTCGTCGTTGGTGCGCTCGCGCTCGGTCTTCTGCTTGGGCTGGACGGTGAACTGCGACCAGCCAGTCACCGAAGCCATGAACATCAGCATCGCGACGACGCTGACTAGAAAGCGGTCTGGCTCTTTCATCCAGAACAGCACCCACTTCGGCTTGAACAGTCCGATGATCAAAATAAGGATGGAAAGCACGATCAGCGCTTTGAACATTGCGACGATTACTGCTGTGGCAGCCATGGAAAGCCTCTTGCATCTGGTTGGGCGGGGAGCGGAATCCCCTTAAGTTTAAACAATTTATGCCGCGCAGGCACTAGCCGGCCGCGCACTGTGGCGGTGGGCGCGGCTAGGTTCTGCTTAAGGCGGCGCGGGGCGCTGGGCCAAAGCCCGCTTGGCAGGCTTGCTATGACCATGGTTTCGGCATGGGGTTCATCTTGGGCAGATTTTGATAGGCGGCGCTGGCAAGGCCTGTCCGGGCCTGCCAAGCACCGCAAAAGCCGCTTTTTCACTGCGACAATTTCAGTTCGACTTTCCGCCCCACGAAGATTATCATGCGGTCGATTTCCCTAAGCAGCACTTGATCGGACATGGAATCATCAATCGGCGAACTTATTCTTTCCGGCGTCAAGCTCATGTTCATCGGCATGGGCATTGTCTTTTTGTTCTTGGCTTTATTGGTCTGGGTCATTGGCGTTTCCTCCAAGCTTATCCAGCGTTTTTCCCCCGACGCGCCCGCGCATTCCCCGCATCCCGCATCCCCGTCCGCCGGGGACGGCGACAGCGAGGCTGAGATTGTCGCCGCCATCAGCGCGGCGCTGCACCTGCACCAAAATCAATAAACAATTCATCATTTTAGGAGTTGTCCCATGGTTAAACCGCTAGGGCTGACCGAAGTCGTGCTGCGCGATGCGCACCAATCCCTGCTGGCCACCCGCTTCCGCATCGAAGACATGCTGCCGATTTGCGGCAAGCTCGATCAAGTCGGCTTTTGGTCGATGGAAAGCTGGGGCGGGGCGACGTTTGACGCTTGCATCCGTTATTTGGGCGAAGACCCCTGGGAGCGCCTGCGCCTGTTGAAGCAGGCCATGCCGAACACGCGCCAGCAAATGCTGCTGCGCGCGCAAAACCTGCTGGGCTACCGGCATTACGCCGACGATCTGGTGGACAAGTTCATCGAACGCGCCGCCGCCAACGGCATGGACGTGTTCCGCATCTTCGACGCGCTGAACGACCCGCGCAATTTCGAGCGGGCGATCAAGGCGACGATAGCCAGCGGTAAGCATGCCCAAGGCACGATCTCCTACACGGTCAGCCCGGTGCATACGGTGGATATCTGGGTGGATTTGGCGAAGCGGCTGGAAGACATGGGCGCGCATTCCGTCGCCATCAAAGACATGGCCGGGCTGCTGAAACCCTATGTCGCCGAGGAATTGGTCACGCGGCTCAAGCAATCGCTGGCTATTCCGATCCACATGCAATGCCACGCCACCACCGGCTTAAGCACCGCCAGCATCATCAAGGCGGTGGAGGCCGGCATCGACAATGTGGACACGGCGATTTCCTCGATGAGCATGACCTACGGCCACAGCCCGACGGAAACCATCGTCGCCACTTATGAAGGGCTGGAACGCGACACCGGCCTGGACATCAAGCTGTTGGAGGAGATTGCCGAGTATTTCCGCGAGGTGCGGAAGAAATACGCCAAGTTTGAAGGCACGCTGCGCGGCGTGGACAGCCGCATCTTGGTCGCGCAAGTGCCGGGCGGCATGTTGACCAACATGGAAAGCCAGTTGAAGGAACAAGGCGCGTTGCACCGCTTCGACGAGGTGTTGGCGGAAATCCCGAAGGTGCGCGAGGATCTGGGCTTTATCCCGCTGGTCACGCCGACTTCGCAAATTGTCGGCAGCCAAGCGGTCATCAATGTCTTGGCCGGCGAGCGCTACAAGACCATCACCAAGGAAACCGCCGGCGTGTTGGCGGGCGAATACGGCGCGACGCCGGCCCCGGTCAACGCCGAATTGCAGCAGCGTGTGCTTAATGGCGGCGAACCCATCACCTGCCGCCCGGCGGATTTGCTGACGCCGGAACTGGACAGGCTGACGGCGGAACTGGGCAAGCTGGCGGCGGAAGCCCAGGTCAAGCTGGCGGACAACGCCGTCGAAGACGTGCTGACCTATGCCTTGTTCCCGCAGATTGGCTGGAAATTCCTGCAAAACCGTGGCAACCCGGCGGCGTTTGAGCCACCGCCCGGCCGCGAGCCGGCCGCGCCTGCGGCAGTCGAAAAACGGCCCGCCGCCGACGGCCACAAGTCCTACACGGTCACGGTCAATGGCCGCGCCTATCAAGTGGACATCGCCGAGGGCGGCGCTATCAGTTCGGTGCAGCCGGCTTCAATGTCCGAGGCGCTGGCGCCTAGGCCCGCCGCCTGGGGGATTGAGGAAGCGGTGAAGGCGCCGATGGCCGGCCACATCCTGCGCATCAACATTAAAGAAGGCCAGCATGTCGAGGCCAGCCAAGTGCTGGTGGTCATGGAGGCGATGAAGATGGAAACCGAAGTGCGGGTGCGCAACGCCGGCGTGGTGCGGCAAATCCTCGTCAAAGTCGGCGACACGGTCAGCGGCAATGATGTCTTGGTTTTGGTCGGATAAAGGCAGCAGTCATGGGTGATTTTGTCGAACTCTGGTCCAGCACCGGGCTGTTCAACGTCCAATGGGGACAACTGGTCATGATGGCGGTGGGCTTTTTGCTCATCTATCTGGCCGTGCGCAAAGGCTTTGAGCCGCTGCTGCTGTTGCCCATCGGCTTTGGCGCGGTGCTGAGCAACATCCCGGTGGCGGGCATCGCCGAAGAAGGCGGCCTGCTGTCCTATCTTTACTTAGGGATCAAGTCCGGCATTTTCCCGCTGCTGATTTTCATGGGCGTGGGCGCGATGACCGATTTCGGCCCGATGCTGGCGAACCCGAAAACCCTGCTGCTCGGCGCCGCCGCGCAGTTCGGCATTTTCGGCTCGCTGCTCGGCGCCTTGGCCTTGAACCTGATTCCCGGCCTGCATTTCACCTTCAAAGACGCCGCCGCCATCGCCATCATTGGCGGCGCCGACGGGCCGACGGCGATTTACGTCGCCTCTAGGCTGGCCCCGGACTTGCTCGGCGCGATAGCGGTCGCGGCCTATTCCTACATGGCCTTGGTGCCGCTGATCCAGCCGCCGATCATGCGCGCCTTGACCACGCCGGCGGAGCGCCTGATTGAAATGGCGCAGTTGCGCCCGGTCAGCCGCGTGGAAAAAATCATCTTCCCGCTGGTGCTGCTGCTGTTGACGGCGGCGCTGCTGCCCTCCGCCGCGCCGCTGATTGGCATGTTCTGCATGGGCAACCTGATGCGCGAATGCGGCGTCGTCGAGCGTCTGAGCAAAACCGCGCAGAACGAACTCATCAATGTCGTGACGATTTTCTTGGGGCTGTCGGTCGGCTCCAAGCTCAGCGCCCACGCCTTCCTGCGCCCGGAAACCCTGGGGATTTTGGCAATCGGCGCCATCGCGTTCAGCTTCGGCACCGCCGCCGGCGTCATCATGGCGAAGATCATGAACCGCTTCAGCGACAACAAAGTCAATCCGCTGATCGGCGCGGCCGGCGTCTCCGCCGTGCCCATGTCCGCCCGCGTCGCCAACAAAGTCGGCCAGGAAAGCAACCCGCACAACTTCCTGCTGATGCATGCCATGGGGCCGAACGTCGCCGGGGTGATCGGCTCGGCCGTCGCGGCCGGTGTGTTGCTGGCTTTGGTGCGTTAAGACCCCCCACAATCCGGGGTATTATCCGTCCGGCCATCGCCGACTTCTGTTAGTGGTGCGCGATGCGCACCCTACATCAGTTCCTTGGCGCCGGACGGGATTTGTAATCCCCTCCACAAACTTTTGTGCCTAGCGCGGCGTTGGGCCACGCACAAAACGTACGCGAAGGATTTGCAAAACCCATCGCGCCCATTTCGCATACCCCGGCCCGCTGCGCTGCGCGGGGTTCATGATCGGCTATCGAGGGGGAGGTTAAAGGGCTTCACGCAAAACTTCAGGATGGCGGGCCACGATTTTCAGCAGGGTTTCCGCCGTGCCGGTGGGTTTGCGCTGGCCTTTTTCCCATAGCCGCAAGGTGCGCGGCGAAATGTGCAGGGCTTTGGCAAATTCGGTTTCAGATAAACCACAGCGTTGCCGGGTTGCTGTAATCGAATTGGGTTCTGGCCCAGTCTCGGTTGGCATGGCGGGACAGTGCAATACAACGTCCACCGATTCACCCGCCGCATGGGCGATGGCTTGTTCCAGTCCAGCGCGGATTCGGTTGTAGGCTTCGCTCATTGGTTGTTCTCCAAAGCAGTTTCAAGTAATACAGCGGCCAATTTTGCCAGTTCGTTGCGCTCGGCGGCGGATAGGTTGGCCCGTTCGTTTTTGGCAAATAGCGTCAGCAGGTAAAGCGGTAGGCGCTCGTTATAAAAATAGTAAATCACCCGCACCCCGCCGCTTTTGCCTCGCCCGCCTTTGCCCCAGCGGATTTTGCGGATACCCCCAGTGCCTTGCAACACGTCGCCGGCCAAGGGGTTTTGCGCCAAATACTCGATGATGGCTTGGCGCTCCGCTTCGGATATATGCTTTTCGGCCAAGGCGCGATAGGCAGGCAATTCAGCAATGGTATTGAGCATTCGCAACGGGCAGAAGGTTTTTGGGTTAAATGGGGCTAAGCCGTAGGTAGATAATGGTAGGGGGCGCAGTGAGCAACTTACTCGACTCCATCCGGGCTACCTCGCTTGGCTGTCGCCGGACGGGATTTGTAATCCCGGCCGCAATGTTTTGTGCCTAGGGCGAAGCATCGAATCAAGCACAAAACGTAAGCGACGGGTTTGCAAAACCTGTCGCGCCAATTTTGCATACCCCGGCCCGCTTCGTAGGGTTTTGAGTCGGTGCGCACGATAAAGCCGTGCGCACCCTACGATACTTTCGCCAAATCGTAGCGCCGGTTCATCAACTCGGCAGCGAAGCGCAGGCAGGCACGAATATCCTCCGCTTCAAGTGAAGGGTATTGCTCCAAAATCTCCGCCTCGCCATCGCCCGCCCCGAGGAATTCCAAGACTGTTTGCACAGTAATCCGCAAGCCCCGGATCGTCGGCTTGCCATTGCAAATTTCGGGATTGATGGTAATGCGACCGTCAAGAAAACTGATTGCTGTAGACATGGGTTTCGCTCGTAAAAGAGGGCTTAATTCTCGGCTTCGCGTTCCGCGATCTATTCACCCCCTCTTTGCAAAAGAAGAGGGGCTTGCATAAATAGTTCCGTAGGGTACGCACCGCGCACCATTCACGAATGCAGCTTGATCCAATATTGTCGGTAAATACCGCAGCGTTGCCTTCAGAATCCACGTCCGTGCGAATGTCGGCATCTGTTAATGGTGCGCGATGCGCACCCTACATCACTACATCACTATATCATCTATTGCGTTTTGTGAGTCAGGCTAATCAGCAATGTATTCAGCCAATTTCGTATCTCTCTTTTAGCTAAGAAAGGCATCTGAGTCAATGATTTAGCAGCGGCCCGTTGCACACCCGGATCAGGGTCTTTCACTGCCTCAAATAATCCCGCTGCCGCCTGAGTATCGCCAATTGCCCCCAACGCTTCCGCCGCAGCTTTTCTAACAGCCGCATCATTTGACTTCAAAGCCTCCAAAAACCCATGTACCGCTGGCTTACCCATTTTGATTAAATTTTCAACTGCGCTTTTTTTCTCAACTTCACTTGACTGTGGATTTTTAAAAATCTCTAACCACCCTTGCAATGATTGGTGATCTATCTTTACCAGCGTCCGCGCCAATAGGATTCTAGCGTCAACATCGCTATTATCCTTCAAAGCTTCCGACAACACGGGTGTCGTAATACTTCCTAAAGCAGTCGGAATAAGTTCCTTCACGTAATTGTTTCCCATTTTCCTAGCTTCCAACAATCCACGCACAGCTTGCGCATCTCCTATTTTCCCTAACGCAATTACTACCTTTTCCTGAAAAAAACCATTATCGACCATCAGTAATTCTAATAACCCTGGCACTGCTAGATTGCTTTTGATTTCCCCTAAAGCTTGCACGACTTCTGCCTTAACTTCATAATTATCAAGAACCTTGTCGGGTAATACTGGCATCTCTATATCATCGGAACCGGACAAACCAAAGCCTAAGCCCCAGCCCCAGCCCGTAACTCTCCTAGTCCTGCCCACATTACGATAGCGGTACGTATTAACTTTCAGCATTTTCAACAGGCCTGGAACAGCTTGTGGGTCTTTGATTTTCCCTAAAGCACATACTGCGGCCAGTCTAACTCCAATCTCATCATCTGCCGAACGTTCTAAAACATCCAACAATATAGGCACCGCTCGAACCTCGTTCATATCTCCCAAGGCGTTCGCTGCCAGTGTAATAGTAAACAAATCATAACTGTTGAGCGATTTTAATAGGCCACCAACCGCACGTTCATCCTTGATTTTAGCCAATGCTTCTATCGCTAGTGCTATCGCATTATCAGGAGTATAACGTGCATAACTAGGAAGAGGATGTTCTTTTTCGAATTCGATGTATTGCTCCATCACCTTATCCGAAAATTTCGGTTTTGTAAGCTTTTTACCTATTCCTAACACTTCCAGCAAAGCTGGCACAGCCGGGCCACCGATTTTTATGAGTGCATTTTTAGCTGTTTCTCTAACATTTAGATCGGCGTCACTTAATTTTGTGATTGCCGCACTAATTTGATTGTCAGTGGACGCAGTTGCTGTACTCTGCTTTTGCAAATTGCCATCAACAGGCCTCGCATCAGCAAAATCCGAAAAAATTGCCGCGCTGGTAATTGCCAGCAAAAATCCCCCGCTAATAAATCTGGAGGAATGTTTTTTAAAAACCGAAGTTTCCATATTTGTCACC
>JBJSYU010000268.1:0-4068 GCA_046089945.1 Candidatus Methylumidiphilus sp. | reverse complement strand
ACCTCAGCCGGGCGGAAGTAGCGCGGGTCTACGCGCACCACCACGTCGCCGGCTTTAAGCGCCGGGGCTTTGTCGCCGCTGACGCTTGCGACGCTGGCAGTTTCGTCCGCGCCGACGCCGTCAAAACGCAGCACGATACCGAGCTCCGCCGCCGCCATGCGGATAAAATCGCGCACCGAATGCTGGACGCCGGTGGCGATGACAAAATCGTCCGGCTCGTCCTGCTGCAACATCATCCACTGCATGCGCACGTAGTCCTTGGCATGTCCCCAGTCGCGCAGCGCGTCCATGTTGCCCATGAACAAGCAACGCTCTAAGCCTTGGGCGATGTTCGCCAGGCCGCGGGTGATTTTGCGGGTGACGAAGGTCTCGCCCCGGCGCGGGCTTTCGTGGTTGAACAGGATGCCGTTGCAGGCGTACAGGCCGTAGGCCTCGCGGTAGTTCACGGTGATCCAATAGGCGTAGAGCTTGGCGGCGGCGTAAGGGCTGCGCGGGTAGAACGGCGTGGTCTCGCGCTGCGGGACTTCTTGCACCAAGCCGTACAGCTCGGAGGTGGATGCCTGGTAGAAGCGGGTCTTTTTCTCCAGGCCCAACAGCCTGATCGCCTCCAGCAGGCGCAGCGCGCCGAGCGCGTCCACGTCGGCGGTGTATTCCGGAGACTCGAAGCTGACCGCCACATGCGACTGCGCCCCCAAGTTGTAAACCTCGTCGGGCCGCACTTCTTGCATGATGCGGGTGAGGTTGGAGCTGTCGGCCAAGTCGCCGTAGTGCAGCACCAGCCGACGGTTGTCGCTGTGCGGGTCTTGGTAGACGTGGTCGATGCGCTGGGTGTTAAACGAGGAGGCGCGGCGTTTGACGCCATGCACCTCGTAGCCTTTGGCGAGCAGCAGTTCGGCCAGATAAGAGCCGTCCTGGCCAGTGACGCCAGTGATCAGTGCTTTTTTCAAATCAAGTCCTCGTAGGATGTTGCGGCGGGCCAAGAAGGTCGGTTGCGGCGGACAAGTCCACGCCCAGCTTGCGGCAGCACCACAAAGCGTTGTCCCGGTACATGGCGAACGGGCGCTCCGCGTAAAGCAGCCGGTAAATGTCCAGCGCGGCGCGGAACTCGCCTTCGCGCTGGAGCCGGTTGGCTTCGCTCAGGCTGACTTGGCCGGTGGGCAGGCGCGCCCGCAGGCTGGACAGCGGCTCGCCCAGCGGCGAGTCCGCCAGCCTAATCGCATAGCGCGGGTCTATCCGGGCGACATCGCCCAAGTGCGCATAATACCGAGGCGAGCTGAAGATTGCGTTCATGTTCAGGCAAAAATGCAGGAAATTGTTGCGCTCGCCCAGGCGCGAGGGGGTGTAGCCCCGCGGCGGGAACGCCGTCCGCCAGCGTTCCAGGATGGCCTCGCTCTCCGGGTGCATCAGCCGATCCGACGCCGTGCCGGCGGCTTTGTGGAACAAGGTGAGCGGCTCGCGCGCCAGCAGCATTTTTTTGCCGGCCGACGCCACGCGCAGCCAAAACGCATAGTCGGCGCAGAAGTCGAAGGCGCGCGAGTCGAACCCGCCCAACTCGGCGTGCAGCGAGCGCCGCCACACCGGGGCGCAGTGCGGCGGGTTTTTCTTGACGATGCGCCCCTCGCCCAGAGTCACCAGGCTTTCCAGCCCGTATTCGACGGTGTCCGCGCCGCCGAAGCGGCTGGCCGGGATATGCTCGTGCAGATTCACCGCGTTTTCCCAGCGGCCAGGCTCATCGGTGGTGAGGGCGCAGGAAGAGAACACATCGCCGCCCGTCTGTTCCAGCGTGGCGACTGCCCGGGCGTAATAAGTCGGCGCGACGCGGTCGTCAAGGTTCAAGTTGCCGACAAACTCGGTCGCCGCCAAGCCGGCCGCTTCGTTCCAGGCGTCGTACAACGATAGGTTCTGTTGCCTGCCGACTAAAACCAAATCCGGATAGCGCCGCAACTGCCGCTCGACAAACGCGGGGTCGCGGTGGGAGGATGGGAAGTCTATGGCTATCAGCGTGGCGACGGCGGTGATTTTCGGATGCAACAGCGCGTCTACATAGCCCTCGACAAAATCGTCGCCATTAAAGCAAGACAGCAATATTGAAACTTTTTTGGGCGGTATTGCCGCGCCAGCTTCGCGCCCTGGCTTGGCTGGGCCGCCAGAGACAAAGCTGCCCGCCAACAGCTCGCGGATGACGGCGAGGGCGTCGGCGTGGATGGCGCGCTGCTCAGGCGTGGCGCGGTCCACATGGATGGCCGACTGCCAGTGATAGCTCCGAATCTGTGCCGCAATGGCCTTATAACCGGCGTGCGCCTGCAAAAAGCTGTAAATATGGCCATTTTTGCTGAAACCGGAAAGCTCCCATTCAATAAATACATTCCCGGTTGACAGCTCTTCCGCCAGCCCTTGAATTTTCGGCTCGAAAGACAGCGAACCGGAACCGTGGACGCAAATCTTTTTGAACCTGAAACGCGGTAGCCTCGGGTTGTCGCTCCAGGGTGTCGCGCCCAGCGCGCACAGCAGTTTGTTCCACACGCTGGAGTTGCCCGAGCTGCCGATCCAGGCGATTGAATTGTTGAGTTGCTCAAGCTTGCCGAGGCTCGCGGCAATTGCTTGGCTTCCCGCATACCGCGATAAAATCGATTGCTTCAGAGCCTCCGTGTTTCTGAGCACATCGAGTTTGCCGGCCTCACTCTGATAGTTTCGTGGCTTGTCGTCAATGTGTATGGTCTTGTAGGCCAGGCAAGGGTTGCCGACGCCGATTCCCTTTGTCCTGAAAATCGCCGCCAACGCCGTGTCGCAGCCGAAGCTGCCGAGCAAAACCTGCCCGGTCTCTGCGGGAACCAGAATCGGCGTGTCAAACACATAGGTGTCATAGGAAAAAAAGTTTTTGTCGGTGAGCGCAAACCCTTCCAATGCGGTCTCCGCCCAAGGCGGCGTCGGCGACATTCCTTGCAGAAAAATCCCTGCTCCGGTCAAGTTCCAGCGGGTAATCGCGCACAGGGGCGCGGCATCCTTAAACTGATCAATGGCAAGCTGCGCCGCCGTCATGCGCGGAATGACAATGTCGGAATTGGCGATGACAGCGCGTGGCGACCCCAGCCGATTCGTATACTCTAACAAGTACTTATAGCTTGGCCGCTGGCTTATCAGCGTGATATGGAGTTTCCCGCAGGCTTCCAAGCCACGCACACAGTCGCCGATATCCGGCGCCAGCGATGCGTCCAAGGACTCCCGCGCTCCTTCCAGCATAATGTGGACTTGGGAAATATAGGGGTTGGCGCAGTTTGCCGCCGCCACAACAAGATTATTCGCCAGGGCCTCGGCGTCCAAGTCGGCGCGGAAAGACGTCACCAGCGGCATCCGCAGCTTGCCGAAAAAGTCCGCGCAGCCCAGTCCCCCGGCGGCGGTCGCGTCGAGGGCGATGAGTTTGGCGTCCGAGCCTAAACGCGCCGCCTCATACGGCAAGTCCCGCAGGGCCTCACCGTCAAGGCCGACCATGGCGACAAGGCGCATCCCCTCATCCAGCATCCATCTGACCGCCCAAGCGCCGCTGGCCGGATTGCCTGCGCGAAACCAGGCGGATTCGCCTTGGGCCTGGCTGCGCCAATATATGCGCTCATGCCCTTCCAGCTCCGGATGCCTCCGCTTGAGTTCGTCAAGCAGGAAAAATTTGCGTATCTTGCCTTCCTTGACCAAAGACGCAATATTGTCCGCATGGCCTAGGATAAGCGCCTGATCCAGGCACACATAATACGTCGGATAAAAATCGATGGCCTGCCAATCAACATATGCCGCATCCATGCCAACGCTGGCCACATGCCCTATGCGAAGCTGGCCGAAGTCAAGCGATTTAGCGGACGGCCCATTGCCGATGACAACGGCAATCTGCGGACTGTTCTGGCCGAATATTAACTCAAACCCAAGTTGACTGAGGTTTTCCCGCACACAATTTGCCACGGGGGGAATGTTTCTGTTAGCCATAAATATTGTCTGAGATGGCTAAGTGCCTATGCACACAAAATATTCTATTCGACAAAATAGACATTATCAGAAACCAGTTTTCAGGGTATACTTCTA
>JBJSYU010000267.1:0-18978 GCA_046089945.1 Candidatus Methylumidiphilus sp. | reverse complement strand
TATTATGTGCCGGGCGCGTCGGTTTTCTTCACCGTGGTGACGGAACGCCGGGCCAAAATACTGGGCAATGATTTGACGCGGGATTTATTGCGGGCGGCATTTCGGGATTGCTTTGAACGCTGGGCACCTTTCCGCGTGGATGCGATGGTCATGTTGCCGGAACATCTACACGCCATTAGGACTTTGCCGCTGGATGATTGCGATTTTTCCAAACGCTGGGGGGCAATCAAAAAACACTTCACCGAGGCTTGGCTGGAACTGGGCGGTGCGGAAAAACCCCGTTCTAATTCAAGGCTACGCCATCGCCGCCGGGGCGTGTGGCAACGGGGTTTTTGGGATCATGTGCTGCGCGACGAACGGGATTATCAACGGCATTTTGATTACATCCATTACAATCCCGTAAAACATGGTTTGGTTGAATGTCCCCGTGACTGGCCTTATTCCTCTTTTCACCGCTGGGTGAAACGCGGTGTCTATGACCCACATTGGGGTTGCTCCAACGCCGGGCCGCTGGATTTCTCCGATTTGGCGGACACAGTTGGTGAATAGCACTAAGGGCCGCTGGGCGGGTTAGGCGCGTCTCAGCAATACTTGACGGCTACACCAAACTTCCACGCGCCTTAACCCGTCAACTCCCGTAATCGACGGGTTACGGTGCGTGGGTAGCCGCGTTGGGTTGCGGCTTTATCGCAACCCAACCTACAACTAAACCCTTTTGGAATCTTCACCATGTCTGCCGTTTTCAAAACCGAACACGCCGATCTATACCGGCAATTATGCCAACTGCCGCCTGGGCAAACTGGCGAAATCATAGCTGGACGTTTGTCTGTTCAACCTCGACCGGCTGGGCCTCATGCGGTGTCGGCCTCAACGCTAGGCGGCGAATTGAACGGCCCATTTCAACGCGGCAAAGGCGGGCCGGGGGGTTGGTGGATATTGGACGAGCCGGAGGTGCATTTCGTCCGCGATATGGAAGTCTGTGTGCCAGACATCGCCGGTTGGCGCAGGGAACGTTTGCCGAAAGTCCCACAAGGCCATCGCTTTGAAGTCGTCCCCGATTGGATTTGTGAAGTATTGTCGCCGAGTACGGCGAAAATCGACCGGGTGGAGAAAATGCCACTGTATGCGCGTTATGGCGTGGCGTATCTGTGGCTCGTGCATCCGTTGGAACGGACTTTAGAGGCATTTACATTGCGCGACGGGTATTGGACAATCACCGGGTTATTTAAAGATGACGATATGGTTCAAATCCCACCGTTTGAGGCGTTGGCGTTGAATTTGGTGGATTTGTGGGTAGAAGCCGAATAAGCCCACGTAGCTCGGTAGGCTGGGCAAACGGCTTTATCCTTTGCCCACGCGGACAATCATCGTTGCATTCATCCTCAAAGGCTGTTTATGGCTATCACCACCGAATCATTCAACGCATTTCTGACCGAAGCAGAATACCTAGCATCTGAAACAGCTTCTGAGGTCAAGCGCGAGTATATTGACGGTCGGATCTATGCGATGGCAGGGGCGGGTTATAATCACAATTGCATCGCCGGCAATATTCACGGCAATTTCAGAAGCCATCTGAAAGGCACACCTTGCACGACGTTCATGGCGGATATGAAAGTGCGGCTAGGCAAGGATTATGTGTATCCCGATGTGCTGGTGGATTGCAACAAGATGAATAGCGATGACTACTATTCGACCACGCCGGTCATTATTGTTGAAGTGCTGTCAAAGTCTACACGAAAAATGGATTTGACGACTAAACTATTGCGCTATATTACCCCGCCGTCGTTGCAAGAATATGCGCTGATTGAGCCGGATTTTGTATCTGTGCAAGTGTTGCGCAAAAGAAACCACTGGTTGTCGGAGTACCATTTCCTAGGCGATGTCGTCAATTTTGAGGCGATTGGCTTAAGCCTGAGCGTCGAGGAAATCTATGATCGCGTTGACAACGCCGACATCAATGGGCTAAAAGGACTGTGACGGCCTGAAAACCGCTAGGCACTGTGCAAACATCCGATTTTTGCCCGCTTTGGCAAACTATAAAACCCTAGGAGACACGCTATGTCCGCTGTGATTGCTGAGAAGTTCGATTCCGCTGAGGAATATCTGGCCTTGGAACGTGCCGCCGATTACAAAAGCGAATATGTGGCTGGCTGCATTTACGCCATGGCGGGCGCAAGCCGCGAACATATTTTAATCACCTTCAACATCAGCCGCAGTCTCGGCAACCAATTGGCTGACCGCCCCTGTGAGATTTATCCCACCGAAATGCGGGTGAAACCGGCGCATGCGCGGAGTTACCGCTATCCCGATATCGCGGTGGTTTGCGGCGCGGCGGAGTTTGAAGATCAACACACCGACACGCTGTTGAATCCTACGCTGTTAATCGAAGTGCTATCGCCTAGCACGGAAGCCAACGACCGTGGCGAAAAATTTGCGGAATACCGCCGCATTCCGTCGTTGCGTGAATATGTGTTGGTGAAACAAGATCAACCGCGCATTGAGCATTATGCCCGACAGGGCGCAGGTTGGTTTTTGACGGTGGCGGAAGGGCTGGATGCCAGCGTGGCGCTAGAGGCCATTGGCTGTACGTTGGAATTGCGCGAGGTGTATCGGCGGGTATTGGATGAAGCCGATGTAGCCGACAGGGAGTAAATCGGGATTCGGGATGGTCGAAGCCGCGCCGCCCAGAGCCGCTTCCGCAGGGCCGCAGGGCAAGTCCTATAGAGGCGCAACGATTTTAACAATCCGACATTCAGCAGAAGACGACGTAAGATGAAAACAGCAAACAAAACAGCGGCCAAGCTTGCAGCAGTATTAATTATGTGTGGCACATGGCTATCCCTTAGTCACCCAGCTTGGGCGGAATCTGACAAGGAACTGCAAGAAAAGGCGCTGAAAGCGCGCGAAATGCGCCAAGCTGGCGAAACCGTTGACCATTCGGCCCATGCCAATCCCGCAGAGGCGAGCGGACAGTATCGCGGGGTGTTCTACGGCTACCTGCCCTGCCCTGAAATAGATTGCAAGGGTTTGAAAATGACCTTGTCTCTGAACGCCAAAAACAACTATCTGTTGATCAGTCAACCGGCCAAGGTATTCAACAGGGAATCCTTCGAGAAAGGGACATACGCATGGGATGCGGCCAAAGGCACACTGTTGCTGACCCCCTATCGGGACGCCCCAGCGCGTAAGCTTGCAATTAAAGACGAAGGCACTTTGCTCTATCTAAGCGACGATGCCGCTTTTAAAACCGGAGATCAGGATAAGTATCTGCTACGCAGAGCCGATACCGCAGGAAATCGAGAAATGCATATCCATTGAAACCCCCAACGCTGGCCCGTCGTAGCTTGCCCTAGGCGCGGCGAGATGCATGAACGCAACAGGTTTTCCAGGCTAACCCATTATCTTGCGCCCCATGATGCGCTGAGCGACGCAGCGCATCATTGAGGTTTGCCGTAGATAAACCCGCCGGGTTTTCTCCGCACGTTGCCGTTCCCGCCGCGCATCCTGGCCCTCGACCTTACAAGCGTTTCTCCACCCCCACCACCCCCGGATCGTCCATTTTTTTGTGCTGGCCAAACCCCAACTTGTCCATCAGCCGCAGCATTTTGGCGTTGTTCGCCAATACCTCCCCTTCCAAGCTATGAAAACCCTGCTCCCGCGCCGCGTCGATCAAGCAGCCCATCAGCCGCGTGGCGATGCCTTTGTTTTGCCAAGCGTCGGCGACGGCCAGGGCGATTTCGCCGCTACGCCCGTCGGGGTTGCCGAAATAGCGGGCGACGCCGATTAGGGTTTCAGCGCCGTCCAGGCGGACGCTGGCGACAAATGCCAATTCCCGCGCATAATCCAATTGTGTGAAGCGCACCAGCAGTTCGTGGCTGAGTTCGCTGAGGGTTTCCATGAAGCGGAAATACTTCGCCTCCGGCGACAGCCGCCGCACAAAGTCTTGTTCCAACGCGGCGTCTTCCGGGCGTATCGGGCGCAGTATGATCAAAGTGCCGTCGGCCAGTTGGCAAGCGCTTTCGAGATGGCTGGGATAGGGGTGGATCGCCATGTGGCTAAACCGGCGGCCGGGCGGCGGCGGGCGGACGAGGATGCGCGTGTCCAAGGCGTAGGCGCCGTGTTCGTCCACCAGCAGCGGGTTAATGTCCATCGCCTGCACCTCCGGCAGTTCGCAGGCGATGGCCGAGACGCACAGCAGCACCTCGACCACGGCGTCCACACAAGCCGGCGGCAGGTGGCGGAACGCGCCGAGCAGCCGGGCGGTCTTCGTCTGCGCAATCATGGCGCGGGCTAGATGGGCGTTCAGCGGCGGCAGCGCGATGGCGCGGTCGTGCAGGATTTCCACGGTCGTCCCGCCAGCGCCAAAGCTCAGCACCGGCCCGAACAGCGGGTCATCGACGATGCCCACTAGCACCTCGCGGCCGTGCGGCGGGCTGTGCTGGGTTTCCAGGCTAACCCCATCCAGCACCGCGTCCGGGCGCAGCGCTTGGACTTGCGCCAGCAGTTCGCCGTATACCTGCCGCACCGCCTGGGCATTGTGGATGTTCAAGCGCACCCCGCCGACTTCGGATTTATGGGTGATATCCGGCGAGCAGATTTTCATCGCCAGCGGAAAGCCCAAGCTCTCGGCGGCGGCCAACGCCTCGCCGGCGCTGCGGGCGGTCAAGGCCGGCAGCGCCGGAATATTGAAGGCATGCAGCACGGCGCGGGTTTCCCAAAACGACAGCACCGTGCGGCGTTCATCCAACGCGCCTTCAATCACCAGTCTGGCCCCGGCGATGTCCGGCGGCGGGCCGTCCGCCAACGGCCCCGGCGTTTGCAACAGCAATTGCTGGTTGCGGCGGTAGGCGGCCAACACGCCGAACGCCTCCACCGCGCTTTCCGGGTTGGCGAAGCTGGGAATGCGGCGGCGGGCGAACAGCGTGCGGGCCTCGGCGACTTGCGGCCCGCCCAGCCAACAGGCGAGGATAGGCTTGCGCTTCGGGTTGGCGGCATCGGCGACCGCCTCGGCAGTCGCCGTAGACTGCGCCATCGCCTGCGGCGTCAAAATGGCAAGCAGGCCATCGACCTCGGCATCGGCCAGACAAGCTTCGGCGGCGTGGCGATAATCGCTTGGGCTGGCCTCGCCGAGCAGATCGAGCGGATTGCCCCGCGACCAATCCTTCGGCAATTGAGCGTCCAACGCGCCCAAGCTTGCCGCGCCCAGTGCGGCCAGCGCGATGCCGCGTTCCACCGCCGCATCCGTCGCCAACACCGCCGGCCCGCCGGCGTTGCTGACAATCGCCAGCCGGTTGCCGTCCACGCGGTTTGGCGTCGCCAGCAATTGCGCCGCCGCGAACATCTGCTCGACGCTGCGCACCCGCACCGCCCCGGCCCGCTCCAGCGCCGCGTTGAACACATCGTCCTCGCCGACCAGCGCCCCGGTGTGCGTCATCGCGGCGCGGGCGCCTTCCGCATGCCGCCCGGCTTTCACCACCACCAAAGGCTTCACCCGCGCTGCCGCCCGCAGCCCGCTCATGAAGCGCCGCGCATCGCGCACGCCTTCGATGTACATCAAAATGCCCCGCGTCGCTGGGTCTAGCGCCAGATAATCAAGCAAATCGCCCAAGCCGATGTCGCAGGCGTCGCCCGCCGACACCACGCTGGAAAAGCCCACGCCCCGCTCGCTGGCCCAATCGAGGATCGCCGTGCAAATCGCCCCCGACTGCGACACCAAGGCCAGCGGGCCGGCGCTGGCGCGGTTGCGGCTAAAGCTGGCGTTCAGCTTGTGCGCCGGGCGCAGCAGCCCCAGGCAATTCGGCCCCAACAGGCGCAAATTGTGGCGGCGGGCCTCGTCCAACATCGCCTGCCGCCAACGCAAGCCCTCCGCCCGAAAACCGCCGCTCAACACAATCGCCATCGGCACATGGCGCAGCCCACAGGCGCGGATCAGCCCCGGCGCGGCTTCGGCGGGGCCGACAATGACCGCCAAATCGACCCGCCCGTCCACTTCGTCCAGCCCCGCAAAACAGCGCAGGCCGTTGACGGTCTGGCAGGTTGGGTTGATCGGATAGACCGGCCCGGCAAAGCCGCCCTCAATCAAATTGCGGCAGACCAGCCCGCCGACCGAGCCGGGTGCGTCATCGGCACCGAATACGGCGATGGCCGAGGGAGCGAACAGCGGTTCCAGATAATGTTTCGCCATGGTTTAAATCGCTTGCTTGAGGAGTAAGCGGGAATATTCACACAAAATCCGGTAAATATCTACATTGCGCAACAGTCTGATTTGGCTAAAAATATCGCCCAACCCAGCAATACCGCAACCTTAAGGCAGGGATAGCCGCAGACAAGTAACTTAAACAAGATTAGGTGACTTATGCAAACCGACAACTTTTCGATGAACAGCGCATGGCGGGATTTACTGTGCGAATTGGAGGATACCCCCAGCGCCAGCCAGATGGGCCAGTTGCGGAAAATGCTGGCGGACAGCACGGCGCGTATTGCCATGGAACCCCACGCATTCTTGGAGACGCTATTTTTAAACGCCATCCATAACCGCTTTAATCCCCACGGTAGGGCGCATGGCAATTTATACCTGAGGCACTTTGAGATACCGCAAATCGTGCTGTTTGACTTGCTCATCAACAAGTTTCCATTGGTTAGCATGAGCCATGGCATCGTCAATGATACGCTCAAGCATGTGCTGGCCGACGGCCCGCATTCGGTGTTGATCGATATCGGCATAGGCCGGGGCATCCAAACCGCCAAGCTGATTGAGGCTATGGCTTTGGATGCGCGTTTGCGGACGTTGACGGTGATAGGCGTGGAACCCTCCTCGACGGCGCTGGCCTATGCCGGGCAGTTGTTGGCGAAAGTGGCGCAACAAACGCCCTTCAAAGTGATATTCAAGCCTTTGCCTAGCCTAGTGGAAGCGCTGCGGCCGCAGGTATTGCTGGACGCTTTGCCGGAAGAATTCCACCGGTTGGCGATCAATGCCTCGCTGACCGCCAACCATATACCCAGTGTGCCGCAGCGCATCGTGTTT
Organism: Candidatus Methylumidiphilus sp.; assembly: GCA_046089945.1. GTDB lineage: Bacteria > Pseudomonadota > Gammaproteobacteria > Methylococcales > Methylococcaceae > Methylumidiphilus. Next base: position 11,954 of record JBJSYU010000267.1, on the reverse strand, counting down.
TTTGAGATGATGCGCAAATTGCGCCCCGACGCCTTCCTGTTGACTGAACCGGAAAGCAACCACATGGAAGCCGACTGGCGGCGGCGCGTGGAAAATGCCTATGTGCATTACGGCACAATATTCAGCCTAATCGACCAGCTTTATGTCGGCGCGGCGGAGAAAAACGGCCTGAAAATGTTTTTTGGCCGGGAGATTGACGATGTTGTCGCCAACCCCGAAGACCAGCGCTTTGAGCGCCACGAACCGGGCAAAAACTGGCTGGAATACATGGCAAAAACCGGCTTCGACATTGGCCCGCCAGTCTGCGTGGACGAGTTGCACAAGGCGCGTGGCATCAACTACCGCCAAGAAGCCCCAGGGTATTTGAGCATGGGGCATAAGGGCGTCAAGGTGCTGTCCATCTTGCATGGGAAGTGTTGTTGATTGGCGTGTTGCGACAGATTGTTTGGGGCAAGTCAGCAATTCGCGTAGTGATGATCGGACGAAGCATGTGCTTCGTTCCTTAGCGCAGACTGGGCGAATCTGTGCCTAGGCCGATTCCTCCGGCCGCCGCATTGCCTGCCGACCGCCTCGCGCACCACTTCGGCCAGTGTCAGACCTTGGGCGAATTGCCGCAGGGCATCGTTCATTAAAGCCTGATAACTGCCGCCGGACATATTTTCCGCCCGCGCCTTGAAAATCGCCAAGGTGCGGCTTTGGCGGGGTCGTATTCAATCTGCATGGCTAGATGCTATGCACAATCGTGCATAACATCAACGGCCTCACAACATGCGCCCAGCCATAATCTCCGCTTGACTACCCACAAAAAAGCCTTTAAAAGCTTGGAAAATATCCAATGCCGAAGCACCGAACTTGATCGCAACAACAAACGCTTTTGCGCCAAGCTCAAGGCCGAAGCGCGCAACAACGCCGACTTCGCCAACGCCCTCAACCACATCGCCACGCGAGGTGTCGGCTTGCCCGCCGCCACCCTCAGCATTAAGACCCTGCTGTAAGGCGGCGCCGGCAATCTGCACATCCTCGTCAACTACGACTCCGGCAGCTACGACGGCAAAGCCGAAAGCAGCGTGGAATGGCAAGTGGCAGGCGTGGATGCGGATTTCGCCCATGCCTCCGCAGCAGACCCCAGCGGCAACGCGCTGGGGCCGTTTGTGGTGGGTAATACGGTGAGTCTCAGAACACGGGTGAAAAACAGCAAAGGCATGACTATTAGCTCGGTTAGGCGGCTGGTGATTCAGTGATAAGATAAGTCCTGTCGGGCGCGGATTTATTGTATCCGACAGTAGGGTGCGCTTCGCGTACCTTTTTCAATATTCGGCATTCGTTAAGGTGCGCGGTGCGCACCCTACGCGACTTTGATGTTTTCAAGTTTCATAAGGTGGCGCGGGGCGCTTAACAATGGCGTTAGGCTGTGAAATAGCGGGGTCGATAGAGACTGGTTCGCTCTTAATACCATGTGGCAAAACTGTAGAGGATGAAAATTGTCTGTGAAAGGTCTTGATAGCTATCTTAGTCTTAGCCCGCGCATCCGAGATGATGGATCGTGCGCCTTATTAGAGATTGGTCCAGATTATTATTCGCCGGGGTTTTGGGTTGCTCTTGCGGCTTATGCTAGGGCTAACAGGATTCCTTACGAAAAAATCCAATTTTCAAGCGACCATCAACGTGGATACAGTGAGGCCATAAAACTACCTTTTGCGCTTAATAATACTGACACATACTCTTTTTCAAGAGTAAAAGAAGGCCAAAATTATAGTGGCCTTGTCTTACTTGAAAGCGATGTTTCTACAGATGATGCTACACGAACAGTTAATGGCTGCATAAGACATTTCTGCATTGGGCTTGGAGTTGATTTATTCGCTAATAGCTTTTGCAAAGTCGTAGGTGATCTTCATGATAATGTTTGGTCTCATGGGAAAAGCACAGGGTTCTCAATGGCTCAAAAGTGGAAAAAAATAGGGGCCAAAAACGATTTTATCTTTGAGTTCGGCTTAGCAGACTGTGGACTCGGCTTTCTGAGAGAGCTAAAGCGAGTCGGCCTAGCCATTTCTAACGACAATGAAGCAATCGAATGGTGCATTAAGGAAGGAAACTCGTCAAAATTAATAAATAAAAAAGTAGACGAATGGGAGCAACGATTACCCATCGACATTATAGGCAATCCAATGCCGGGAATCGGCAAAGCTAAAGATTCTGACAACCATCATCAAGGATTAGGGCTTGCAAAATTGGTTTCGTTGGTCGAAAATTACAAGGGACAGTTATGGTTGGCATCCGGTGAGGCCGTATTTGCTATGGATCCAGAATATAAAACATTTAGCTCCCCAGCCTTTCCATGGCAAGGCGTGTGCATTGCGTGTAGATTTGACACGTCGATGGTTAAGCGGAGCCAACAGGTTGAAGGCTTCAATGAAGTCACGAGCGCAATAATAGAATTGTTAGGAGATGAAGATGGAGAAGATTGCATTTAGCCCCGCAGGCACCGACCTTGCGTCTCGCCGATCCGCCTCACAATTGCGCCATGTCGTGACATCAACGCTCAATGAAGGCAAAAAGGTGGTCATTGATCTTTCAAATGTCGCCAGCATATCGCCATCATACGCAGATGAACTTTTTGGCATTTTAGTGCTTGAATATGGCATAAAAAGATTTTTTGAAACCGTAACAGTTAAAAAAGCATCAACGGTCGTACTGAGGCAAATCGCCGAGGCGATCAAGGAACGATTAGGCAATGACTTGACACAAGAGACCCTTAGCGATCTTGTTGCGGCCAAGCACACTCAACAATCTCAGACTTTTAAGTCTACGCGCTAATTGAAACGTATGAAAAAATGACGGGGACTAACTTAATTGAGCGCACTTCCCATCGTCTGGTATGATCGCCGTATCCTATAAGTCGAGTAGGGTGCGAGACCGTGAAAGTATCCGGTTTTTGCTCGTTTTGACAACGAAAACTCAATAGGTTGGAACCGAAAAATTGTCATTTTTGGCAATACTTTCATAGTCTCACACCCTACCGGACTTCAGTTTAGCTTTGCTTTTTTACAGGAAATAGCTTATCTATCGAATCCTGAAATTCTTTAGACCAATCGCCTGACAAGTCACTGATTGATGAATATTTATCTTGCAGAATATCAAACTTTCTAATAACGGCTTCAAGCGACAATTTAAATGCAACATCCCTTTTTTCCTTTTCTGCTTGATCTCCGTAATAAAGAACAAGGGGAAAACAACCCTTGGACTTGTCAATCACAACAAAACCGCTTTTATCCGAAAACTGGAAAATGTCCAAAAAATCTTGGCAGCGAAAATCTGTTTTCTTATCGATAGCCCCTTTCATGTCCTTAATAGCCGATTTTGCCTTCGCTTTGTCATTTCCATGTTTCAAGTAATTAAAAAGCGCATACACGATAACAAGCGAGTATGATATTTTATATTGGGTGCCTTCTAAAAACCACTCTCTATCTTCTATAATTCTTAAATCACGCGACATTTTCTCACCTTGACTTCATCTCAAAAAACCTAGCCAAGCTGGGCAAGCCCTATAGCTTCGCCGGAGGCGCCAGTATAGCTTCAATAGTTCGTAACTTATGAACTTAGAACCTATTTCACGGCAGTCTATGCTGCTTCCATCCTCTTGTCCAGAGCAAAAAACGGGGCGCGTAGCGCCCCGTTTCTTATGTTTGGTGCAGTGTCAGAAGCCCTCACCCCGGCCCTCTCCGCAGGGGAGAGGGGGAAGTGATTAGCCGCCGAAGTCGTCAAGCATGATGTTTTCGCGTTCGACGCCTAAGTCGGTCAGCATTTTGATGACGGCGGAGTTCATCATGGGCGGGCCGCAGAGGTAATACTCGCAGTCCTCCGGAGCCGGATGATTCTTCAAGTAGTTTTCGTACAACACGTTGTGGATGAAGCCGACATGGCCGGTCCAGTTGTCTTCCGGTTTCGGTTCCGACAGGCCGATGTGCCAAGTGAAGTTGGGGTTTTCGGCTTGCAGGGTGTCGAAGTCTTCGACGTAGAACATTTCGCGCAGTGAGCGCGCGCCGTACCAGAAGGTCAGCTTGCGGTCGGTTTTAATGCGGCGCAATTGGTCGAAGATATGCGAACGCATCGGCGCCATGCCGGCGCCGCCGCCGACGAAGATCATTTCATTCTGGGTTTCGCGGGCGAAGAATTCGCCGAACGGCCCGGAAATCGTGACCGGGTCGCCCGGCTTCAGGTTGAAGATGTAGGAAGACATCACGCCGGGAGGCGCGTCGGCGATGCGCGGCGGCGGCGTGGCGATGCGCACGTTGAGCATGACGATGTTGTTTTCTTCCGGGTAGTTCGCCATGGAATAGGCGCGGATGGCCGGGGTGGCGACAACAGATTTGATGGCCCAAAGATTGTATTTGTCCCACTCGTCGCGGTATTCCTCTTCGACATCAAACTCGGAGAATTGCAGGCTGTAGGCCGGGCATTCGATTTGGATGTAGCCGCCGGCGCGGAAGTCGATGGTTTCCCCGGCCGGCAATTCCAGCACCAGTTCTTTGATGAAGGTGGCGACGTTGTGGTTGGAGCGCACCTTCGCCTGCCATTTCTTCACGCCAAACACTTCGTCATGCACATGGATTTTCATGTTTTGCTTGACGGTGACTTGGCAGGCCAGCCGGTCGCCTTCTTTGGCTTCGCGCTTGGTGATGTGCGAAAGTTCGGTGGGCAGGATGTCGCCGCCGCCTTCCGATACTTTCACCCGGCATTGGGCGCAGGTGCCGCCGCCGCCGCAGGCCGAGGACACGAACAAGTTGTGGTCCGCCAGCGCGGTCAGCAGCTTGGAGCCAATCGGCACGTGGATCTTTTTCTCGTGGTTGATCTCGATCTCAACATTGCCTTCGGCGACCAGCTTGGACTTGGCGCCCAAGATGACGAACACGAGGGCAATCACGATGACCGTGAAAAAAGTGACCCCTAAGATAATTTCCAACATCGTGTTTTATCCTTAGAGTTGTATGCCGGAGAACGCCATGAAACCCATGGCCATCAAACCGGCGGTGATGAAAGTGATGCCCAAGCCGCGCAGGCCCGGCGGCACGTCGCTGTATTTCAGCTTTTCGCGCACGCCCGCCATGGCGGTGATGGCCAAGGCCCAGCCGAAGCCGGAGGAGACGCCGTAGACCACGCTTTCTTGGAAGTTGTAGTCGCGCTCGATCATGAACAGCGAGCCGGCCAGGATGGCGCAGTTCACGGTGATGAGCGGCAGGAAGATGCCGAGCGCGTTGTACAGGGCTGGAAAGAAGCGGTCTAGGGTCATTTCCAGAATTTGCACCAAGGCGGCGATGACGCCGATGCAGCTCATCAGCCCTAGGAAGCTGAGGTCAGTGTCGGACAGCCCAGCCCAAGACAACGCGCCTTCTTTCAGCAACTTGGTGTAGATCAGGTTGTTGGCCGGGACGGTCAAGGTCTGCACGATCATCACGGCGATGCCAAGACCCACAGCGGTGGTGATTTTCTTGGAGACGGCGATGAAGGTGCACATGCCTAAGAAGAACGACAGCGCCAAGTTTTCGATGAAGATCGATTTGACGGCAAGTGAGATTAAGCCTTCCATTAGTGTGCCTCCCCATGTGCGGCGTGGCTGATGGCGAAGTCGGCTTTTTCAACTTGCACCGGCTTCCAAGAACGCACGGCCCAGATCATCAGGCCGATCAAGAAGAACGCGCTCGGCGGCAGCAGCAGCAGGCCGTTCGGCACATACCAGCCGCCGTCTTTGACCAAGGGCAGCACTTCGATCCCCAACAGTTTGCCGGAGCCGAACAGTTCGCGGAACACTGCCAAGGTAATCAGCACCAGGCTGTAGCCCAGGCCGTTGCCGACGCCATCCCAGAAGCTTTCCAGCGGCGGGTTTTTCATCGCGTAGGCTTCGGCGCGGCCCATCACGATGCAGTTGGTGATAATCAAGCCGACGAACACCGACAGCTTTTTGCTGACATCGTAGGCGAAGGCTTTGAGGATTTGATCGACCACGATCACCAAGGAGGCGATGATGACCATCTGCGCGATGATGCGGATGCTGCTCGGCACGTGCAGGCGGATGAACGCGATGCCGGCGCTGGAGCAGGCGGTCACGGCGGTCAGCGCCAAACTCATGATGAGCGCCGTGGACAGTTGTGAAGTCACCGCCAAGGCGGAGCAAATGCCCAGCACTTGCAAGGTGATGGGGTTGTTATCGACCAGCGGGTCGAGCAAGACTTTTTTGGTTTCTGCTTCCATCGTCTTAGCCTCTCTGGGATCTGAGTTTTGCCAAATAGGGCGCGAAGCCTTCGCTGCCCAGCCAGTACCGGATCAAATTGTTCACGCCATTGCTGGTCAGTGTGGCGCCGGCTAGGCCGTCCACCTGATGCTGTGCGCCCGGCTTGGACGGATCGACCGTGCCTTTCACCAGGCTCAAAGCCGGCTCGCCGACTTCGGTGTGGTGCTTGCTTTGGAAATCGCCTTCGCCGCTTTCCTTGTAAACCTTCTTGCCTTTCCACAAGGCTTTCCATTTCGGGTTGACCACTTCGCCGCCCAAGCCCGGCGTTTCCGCCTGGTCGAACAGGTTCAGGCCAATGACTGTCTGGCCGTCGGCCTCCAGCGCCATGTAGCCGTGCATCGTAGACCACAGGCCATAGCCTGAGACCGGCAGGATGACTGATTTAACCTTGCCATCTTCCTTCACCAAATAGACTTTGGCGATTTTGGACTTGCGGCCAATTTTGGCGATGTCCTTGTCGGAGGGGATTTCAACCGTCAAAGCCGGATCTTTGCTGGCTTTGCGCTGATCGAAGCCTTCCGCAGGATAAGCATCCGTATATTCGCCAGTTTCAAGATCAACGAGTTTCGGCTCGAACTTTTTGAAGGCTTCTTCGACATCAGCCTTGTTGGCGACGGTGACGCCGGCGACTTCCAGGATGTTGACCTTTTCGTCGGCGGCTTTGTTGCCGACCTGCAAGGGTTTCAGCACCACGGCGGAACCGGACACCAGTACCGCGCCGACGAGGCACAGCGCGAACGCCACGGCGATGGTTTTTTCAAAGCTGTCGTTGGGCAGGCTGAGAATGTGCTGGGCGTAAATCTTGCCGCGCTCCACGACGCCTGCGAACTTGTCGGAGAATTGCGACGCGCTTGAGTTGGTATTAGACATTGCGTTTCACCCTTCTGTTGATGTTTGCCTGCACGACAAAATAGTCGATCAACGGCGCGAAGATGTTGGAGAACAGAATCGCCAACATGATGCCTTCGGGAAACGCCGGGTTGACCACGCGGATCAGCACCGTCATCAAGCCGATCAGGAAACCGAAAATCCAGCGGCCGGTTTGCGTCTGCGCGGCGCTGACCGGGTCGGTGGCCATATAGGTCATGCCGAAGGCGAAGCCGCCGACGCTCAGATGCCACCAAAACGGCATGGAGAACATCGGGTTGCTGCTGCTGCCGATGACGTTGAACAGCGTGGACGTCGCCACCATGCCCAAAAACACGCCGGCGATGATGCGCCAAGAAGCAATGCGGGTGTAGATCAAAAACGCCGCGCCCAACAAGCAGGCCACGACCGAGGTTTCGCCCATCGAGCCTTGCTCGATGCCAAAGAACGTAGTCCACCAGGAAATGCCGGCCGCGTTGATCGCGTCCACGCCACCGAGTGCGGCGATGCCTAAGGTGGTCGCGCCACTAAAGCCATCCACCGCCGTCCACACCGAGTCGCCCGACATCGACGCCGGATAGGCGAAGTACAGGAAGGCACGGCCGGTCAGTGCCGGGTTCATGAAGTTTTTGCCAGTGCCGCCAAAGACTTCCTTGCCGATGACCACGCCGAAGGAGATGCCCAAAGCCACCTGCCACAGCGGAATGTTCGGCGGCAAAGTCAGCGCGAACAGAATCGAGGAGACAAAGAAGCCTTCGTTGACATCGTGCTTGCGCACGGTGGCGAACAACACTTCCCAGACGCCGCCGGCCGCCAGCGTGACGACATAGACCGGGATGAAGTACAACGCGCCATGCACCAAGTCGGCGATGGGGTTGTTGGGGTTGAAGCCGAAAATGCCGGCAATCGCGGCGCGCCAGCCGGGGACATCGGTCAGCCCCAAGGCCTGGATGGCGTGGTTGGCCTGATAGCCGGTGTTGAACAAGGCCATCAGCATGCAGGGCAGCGCAGCGATCCACACATAAGTCATGACGCGCTTGAGGTCTACCGCGTCGCGCACATGGGTGTTGCCCGCGGTGACATCCGCCGGGGAAAAAATGAAGGTATCGACCATCTCAAAGACGGGATACAAGACTTCGTAGCGGCCACCCTTCGCAAAATGCGGGTGCAGCTTATCTAAAAATTCGCGTGTGCCTTTGATGGACATTAGCCTTCCTTCTCGATTTGAGTAAGATTTTGTCTAAGCGCGATGCCAAAATCGTGCTTGCCGGGATCGACAAAGCTGGACAAGGCCAAGTCTTCCTCGTCCAATTCCAACGCGCCCAGCGACTGCGCCTGGTCGGAATCGCCAATCACCAACGCCTTCAACAACTGCGTGGGCAGAATGTCCAAAGGCACCACGTCTTCATACGCGCCAATCGGCACGATGGCGCGCGGGCTGCCGTATTTGTTGGTGTGGAACGGGAATTTGCGGCCGCGCTCTTTTGGCAAGCTGGACAGCAGCACGTTCAGGAAAGAAAACTTTTCTTTGCTCGGCACGATCCAGCCGAAGAAGTCGCGTTCGCGGCCCTCTTCCAGCACGGAGACTTGATTGTGGTAAGCGCCCAAGTAAGCCGCCCAGCCTTCCGCCTTGCGGCCATTGAGGATGGAGCCGGAAATGACGCGGGATTCCTTGTCGGCATGCAACTGGCCTTGCACCAGATCCGCCAAATTCACGCCGATGCGGGTGCGCAGCAGACGCGGCTGCTTGACCTGCGGGCCGGCCAAGGCAATGATGCGGGAGACATCCAAATGCCCGGTGGTGAACAACGCGCCGATGGCAATCACCGCCTGATAATCCAGATGCCAAACCGTCTTGGTCGGGCCGACCGGATCGAGGTAATGGATATGCGTGCCGACCAAACCGGCCGGGTGCGGGCCGTCGAAATCGACCACTTCCACCTTGCCGGGCGCTGTCGGCAGGCTGGTGGCGGGAGCCTTGCTGACGTACACCTTGCCCGCCGTCAGTTTGGCGATGACCGTCAGGCCGTTTTGGAAATCCTGCGGGCGCTCATTAATGGCGACTTGCGGATTCGCGGCCAGCGGATTGGTGTCGATGGCGGTGACAAAAATGGCGCGGGGGGCGGTTTCGGGATTGGGGACTTTGCTGTAGGGGCGGGTGCGGAAGCTTGTCCACAGGCCGGAGGCCAGCAGGTTTTCCTTCACTTGCTCGGCGGAAAGCCCGGCCAACTCGTCCACGGCGTAAGCCTTGAAATCAACCTCGCCATCGCCTTCAAGCTCAATGACGACCGACTGCAACACGCGCTTCGCGCCACGGTTGATCGCCTTCACCACGCCCGCGCCGGGCGAAGTGAACACCACGGACGGGTGCTGCTTGTCGGCGAACAACACATCGCCGAGCTTGACCACATCGCCCTCGGCCACCTTCAAGGTAGGCTTCAAGCCCACGTAGTCGAAGCCAATCAAGGCGACAGACTTGGCAACCCCCCCGTCACTATGCACCACCTGCTCAGGCTCCCCGGTGATCGGGAGATCCAAGCCTTTCTTCGTTTTTATAAGCATGATTAAGCCTGTTGAATCAGACAAATTAACGGCCACACCAACCCCCTCGCCATCCGGCACAGATGTGTCAAACGCCACAGGGGAAGATTCAGGAAGCAGCATGATCGAAGGCTTATCGAGACCCCGCGCAAGGCCGAAGCGCCAGCGCTCCAAAGACCCTAGTCGAACTCCCGAAAGCCCTAAAAATCAATGGAAACCGATGGCAAATTAGACCATAAAAGGCAGGGGCGGGCAATGCGGGCCGGGCTTTGGGCCATGCGTCAACACCGCGCATCCGGTGAATGAACCATTTGCAGCGGCAGGCAGGACGCTGCCCGCCGCAGGCCAAAAAAACGCCGGGGATTCCATCAGTCGCAGCCGTAGCGCCGGCATCCTTGCCGGCGTTTACATTGACAGTCGCCGGCAAGGATGTCGGTGCTACGCCACGGGCGCGGCGCGGCGCGTAAACCTTGGCCTATGGTACGATTTGCCGTGACTGCGCAGGATTTCCCCGCTGCTTGACCGCCCATTTTTTGCCGATGAACACACCGCCCGCCGACAATTTGCTGTCCGAACTGGACGGCCTTAACGCGCAGCAATTGCGCCGCCTGCTGGCCGAGCATCTGACCCGGCGCAAGCTGGGGCTGTATTGGGAGGCCAGCGCCATCGCCCGCGACGCGGCGCTGAACGCCAATGTCGTGCTGCCGCGCCTGCGTGGCGAATGGAGCCACGTTCCCGCCGCCGCGCCGATTCCCAACCTGATCATCGAAGGCGACAATTTCGACGCGCTGCGCCTGCTGAAAGCCACCCACGCCGGCAAAATCCGCGTCATCTATATCGACCCGCCGTATAACACCGGCAACAAAGACTGGGTCTACAACGACCGCTATGTCGGCGCCAACGACCGCTGGCGGCATTCGCAATGGCTGGAGTTTCTCTACCGCCGGCTGCTGCTGGCGCGGGATTTGTTGACGCCGGACGGGGTGATTTTGGTGTCGATCAACGACGAGAACCGCGCTAGGTTGGAATTGCTGATGGATGAGGTGTTTCCGGGGATGCGGGTGGGCAGCTTTGTCTGGCGCAGCCGCACAGGCGGAAACGACACCAAAGGCGCTTTTTTCTCGACTAACCACGAGCATGTGCTGGTGTATGCCAACGAGGGTTTCCAGTTTTCAGGCGATGAAAAAACCTATTCAATTTACAAGCATGAGGAAGCTGGTCGAATATTTTATCTGAGTGATTTAACCAAAGCCCATGATTCAAAAGAGCGTCCAAACACATTCTACCCAATTTATGATCCGATAGATGATGTTTGGTATCCATGCAATCCCAATCGGGTATGGGCTTACGCCTCAAAGTACAGGATAAAACAGGAGCAAAAGCTGCGCGGCGACACCATGGAGGATTTGATTGAACACGCGCAAGTTTGGTTTCCTCCAGACCAGCGCATAGCTGTTTTTGCATCAGAAGATGCGTTATTACAAGCCATTGACAGCGGAGATGTTCCATTCAGTGGCAGCACACCTTTGCTGACAAGGGAAACTCCAAGCCTGCATGAATGGGTTGGCCGGAGAATAGGCTATGGCCGTCCTCGGCTAAAAAAATACAAGGATGGCCTGAAAAACGAAAACTCACCGATTTCCTCTTGGCTAACGCCACGACAAGAAGAAGACACGGCTGATGAAAGATTGAATATGCCCATTGTCGGCACTACCGAAGAAGGATCGAGGATATTAAAAGAAGTAATGGGCGACAAGGCATTTCCCTATCCAAAACCGCTATCCCTCATCAAAAACCTGCTCAGCCAAGCCACCCGCCCCGGCGACACCGTGCTGGATTTCTTCGCCGGCTCCGGCACGACCGGGCAGGCGGTGTTGGAACTGAACGCCGAGGATGGCGGGCGGCGGCGCTTCATCCTCTGTTCCAGCACCGAGGCGACGGCGCAGGCGCCGGACAAAAACCTGTGCCGCGACGTGTGCGCCGAGCGCCTGCGCCGGGTGATCCAAGGCTATGGCGGCCGGCCGGGCTTCACCGCCGAACAGGGCGGCGCGTTTGCCTATGTGCAGTTGGATTTGCTGGAACCCGCCGACGCGCCGTTTGAGGCGACGGCGGAACACGCTTTCCTGCTGCTGGGCTTGCAACGCCTAGGCGGGGTGCGCCCGCCGCCCGGCGGCGCCGTGCAATGGCTGGGGCGGCTGGGCGATTGCGATGTGCTGGTCTGCCCGGCGGTCAACGCCGAGGTGGCCGAGGCGCTGGCGGC
>JBJSYU010000266.1:0-2869 GCA_046089945.1 Candidatus Methylumidiphilus sp. | reverse complement strand
TGCCATTCTGTTTAGGTTAGGTTTTATTGCATAACCTGAAGCTGCCACACTAAAGAAAGTAATTGCTGAGTTAGATTTGTCTAATTCCAATTAATGTCATGACAATTGGCAAAAAAAAAAGAACCAGGGAAATCCCCGATTCGTCAAGCACCTCTAAGAGGCGGTCGAGTGGTTTGCGGCGGTCGCGGACTATTGCCAGCGCGGGGCGCTGCGGGTCGGCGTCAAGCCCACGGGTTCGGCCTGTTGCTCTGTCTTGATGGACATCACCGCTTGCTTGGAACCGTCCGGGGCTGGCCCAATGTCTTTGAAGCTGACCGCCGTCCATTGCCGCCGGCCAGTTTGCGGCGTCTGCGCCTGTGAGGTGTCCAAGTATACCGTCACGCCAGGCGCGTTGTCGCCGGCGTCGGCGCAACTGCTGTCCCCGGCGGACGCGGCCACCGGGCGGTGTTGCAGCCTTTTGAGTTCTGCGCGCACAAGCGCCTGCTCCTGCCGCAACATTTCCAAGCTTGCGGCCAAGCCGCCTTCGGTGGCAGGCAGGCTTTGCGAGAAGGCGCCGGCAGGGCTTGCCGATGCGGTCTGTTGGGCGGCGGGAATGCCGAAAACGCTGTGGCCTTGGCTGATGGCAATAAACAGACCGATGTTGCCGGCCAACAGCGCCGCATGCAAAATGAAGCCCTTGTTCATGGCTTTGCTCCTTATGTGGTGATAGCGCCTTCCTGTTGGGAGACGGTGTTTCCCGCACCGGCGGAAAACACAGGATTCGACTCCACTCTAGCCACGCTGGCGGAAAAACTCTGTGAATTATTACCTGAATTGGGTTGCCGCAAGCGCTGCTTCGAGCTTGCCTGTCATGGCGAGTCATGGCGAGGCACCTGCCCCGCATCTCCGGCTTCATCCTTACATCCTTCATACTTCGTACTTCAAAATGTCCGACCTCAACGACCCCCGCGTATTGTTCGCCGCCGAACGGACACTGTTGGCTTGGAACCGCACCTGTCTGGCGCTGATGGCCTTTGGCTTTATGATCGAGCGCTTCGGGCTGTTCATCCAAATACTGGCGCCCAACCATCGCGCCCAGCCTATGGACGCGATGTCGGCGTGGCTCGGCTTGGCGTTCATCGCGCTAGGCGGCGCGTTGTCGGTGCTGTCCACGATCCAGCACCGGCGGGTGCTGAAGACGCTTAAGCCCAGCGAAATCCCGTCGGGCTATTGGACGGCGCTGCCGATGGCAACCAACCTGCTGTTGACCTTGATGTCGCTGGGCCTAAGCGCGTATCTGCTGCATTCGGTGTTTGGCCCCTAAATCCGGGTTGGCGCCTCGCCAAACAAAGCCAGCTTTTCCAGGCACAGTCGCAAATGCGCCGGGCCTGAGGCGGGCTTGATGTCCGCGCCGGGCAGGCGCAGGCCGTAGAGAGCGCCGGCCTGTTCGGCGTCCAGCGCCCAGCGGCACAAGCGGCTGAGCCGGGCCTCGACATCAATCCCCGGCGTCTGCGCCCAATCCAGATAGAGCAGCACGCTCTCCTCGCCGCGATACTCCTTGACATGCACCCCCTGCCCTTTTGCCACGCCTTTCCAGTGGATGCGCCGCAACGGGTCGCCCGGCTGGTAGCTTTGGAAACCGTAAAAATCATCCGTGTTGGCCCGCGCCGGCCCGCCATCGCCGCCGGGCGCAACCGGAAACGGGATGCTGTCAGGGGCCGGTCGTGGATAGGCCAAGCCGCGCACGTCCAAGCGAGCCGGCGACCAAGCACGGAACAGCCCCAGCGGGAACAGGCTTTCCACCGTCACGGCGGGCAGTTCCAGCCAGCCGCGCTTTTTCGCTTCCACCGCCAACACCACCTGTGCGCCTTCCGCGGCCGCCAAGCTCAAGGTCTGCGTCGGCCCGCCGCTTAAGCCTACGTTCAACGCGACGCGCGGCAACGCGCTGGGATTGTCCAACGCCAGCTTGAAGCGTGCCGCATCGCCGACGAACACCGGCTCCGGCCGGCTGGCCGTGAGCCTAAGGCCGGACAGATTGCGGAAGCTGTACAACGTGCTAATGAAGGCAATCGCGCCAACCAAGAATGTCAGGATGAAGCCCAGGCTGTTGTTGTAATTGGTCGAAGCGACCAGTTGGATGGTCAGCAGCAACAGCAGCCCCAAACCGCGCTTATTGGGCAGGATGAAAATGCGGCGATGGCCCAGGGTCAGCGGGCCGGAGGCTACGGGCTGGCGGGGGAACCAGCGGCGCGGGTCTAGGCGTTGGCGCAAGCTTGCCATTGGCGCGGCCTTATAATTTTAAGGAATCGCCACTTCCGCCAGCAACGGGGCGACCACCGCCTGCGCGTCGGTCGCCCCGCTCAAAGCCAGCTTCAAGCGGTGCGCGGCGACGGCGGGCAGCACCGCTTGCACGTCTTCGGGCAGCACGGCTTTGCGCCTGTCCATGAAAGCCCAAGTGCGCGCAGCGTTCAGCAAGGCCAAACCGGCGCGCGGCGACAGCCCCGCTTGATAGGCGCCGGATTCGCGGGTATGGCGGATCAACGCCTGCAAATAATCCAGCAACGCATCTGCGGCGAACACCTGCCGCGCCTCCTGCTGCATCGCCTGCAAGCGGTCAGTGTCGAGACAAGCCGGCAAACGTTCCAGCAGGCTTTGCCGCGCCTCGCCTTTCAACAGCGCCCGCTCCGAGCGGCGATCCGGGTAGCCCAGCTCGATGCGCATCAAAAACCGGTCTAGCTGCGACTCCGGCAATGGAAACGTGCCGATCTGCGTCAGCGGGTTTTGCGTGGCAATCACAAAAAACGGCTCCGGCAGCGGCCGCGTCTCCCCTTCTATTGTCACTTGCCGTTCTTCCATCGCCTCCAGCAAGGCGCTTTGCGCTTTCGGCGTG
>JBJSYU010000265.1:0-4217 GCA_046089945.1 Candidatus Methylumidiphilus sp. | reverse complement strand
GTGTAGGTGTTGGTGCCGGTCAAGGTCAGGACGCCGCCGCCGTTTTTGGCCAGCCCGCCGCTGCCGCTGATGACGCCGTCATAGCTCAGATCATTCGAGCGGTTGAAGACGACCTGCCCGTTGTCGGTGATATTGCCGCTCACCGAACCCACCGTGCCGCCCGCGCCCACTTGCAGCGTCGCGCCGCTGCCTACGTTCACCGAACCCGCCGCGCCGAGGTTCAGCAGGCCGGTGGTGTTGAATTGCTGCCCACTGCCCAACGCAAGGCTGTGGCCGAACAGGCTGCTGCCCGCGTCCAAATCCAGCCCCGCCAGTTGCAACGTGCCGGATGTCCAATTGAACTGCCCGCCCGCCGCCTTGCTGGCGCTGGCGGCTGTGACGGTGCCGCCGCTGAGGTTCAGCGCGCCCTTCTCGCCGATGTTGAGGGCGTTGCCCATGGACACGGTGCCGCCGCCGTTGACGGTGACGCTGCTGGCGGCGTTGGCATCGAAGCCGAGATAAAGGTTGTTGGCGTTGTTCCACGCCGAACCGGCACCGCCCACGGTGACGCTGCCGGTGGAACCGCTGATGTACCCTAAATAGCCGTCGTTGTTGCTCACCGAGCCGCCGTTCAGGATGCTCAGGACGCCGTCGTCGGTGATGCCGACCTTCAAGTCGGCGTTGTTGATCCACTGCGAACCGGCCCCGGTGACGGTGGCGGTGCCGCTGCTGCCCGCGAAATAACCTAGGTAGCCTTGGCCGTTGCTTACCTTGCCGCCGTTTTGGATGGTGAGCGAACCCGCGCCGGACAGTCCGACGAACATCCGGGCGGCGTTGTTCCACGCACTGCCCGCGCCGTCCACCGTCACCGTGCCGTTGCCGCTGGGGGTGTTGCCGATGGTGCCCTCGTTAGCCGTGATGGTGCTGCCCGATTGCAGATTGAGGGAGGCCGTGCCGCCGTTGCCGACCACAACCGTGCTGCTGCCGTTGGCGATGGCGGTCTTGTTTTGCAAGGTCAGGGCGTTGTTGCCCAGCGTCACCGCGCCGTTCACCGTCAGGCCCGGTGCGCCGCCGTCCCATGTTTGGATGCCGCCGACGCTGATCGGCAGGTTGATCGTTTGCAGATTGCTGCTGCTGTTGGTGATGTTGCCGGTGCTGGTGAGGGCGTTGCCGCCCAGCGTGAACGCGCCCGCCCCGGCGGCGAAGCTCAAGCCCGCCACGCTGAGCGCGCTGAGGTCGTTGGTGTTCGCCGTGCGAGTATTGCCCGCGAAAATCAGGCTGTCGCCGCTGTCGGGTAGCGGATGGGTTAGCGTTGGAGCGTTAGCCGTCCAATTGGTGTTCAGGCTGGGGTTGTTGATAAAACCCCAGTTGTCGGTGTTGCCATTGCCATCCCATGTGCGCACGGCAGATGCGGCGGGCTGGGTGGCGGCGAGGAGCATAGACAAGACGAGCAAGCGGGGGCGGAAGCTGAATGCATGGTTTTTCATGTGGGCTGGGCTGGCGAGGGTTGGCGTACAAAAAAGCCACCCAACGGATAAGAGGGCGGCTATCGGGTGAGTTGGCGTTTATTGTTTTGCGTTGTCTGCAATCGTCCCAATTGAGGCCATCATTGGAAGGCCATTCAGATGCCAAAACTCGCGCAGGATTGTAATGGGCGGGTTAAAAAAAGTGATTGACTGGGTGTCTCTGAAAACTTGTCGGAGCGTCTCAATTTGGCAACGGGGCCAGTGGAATGGGCGGCGGCGTTTCAGCCTAGGGAAACGCCGCCTAGTTTGCGCAGCCAGTCTTCGTAACTGCGGTCCACCTCGCCACCCACGGTCAACACGAGGCTTGTTGCGACGCCTTGGCGCGCCTCTTTCGGACTGATGCCGTAGGCTTGGCGGAATGCGCGGCTGAAATGCGCCTCGTCGGTGAAACCTGCGCGGGCGGCGATATCGAAAATGCGCCGTTGGCGGTTGGCCGGTTTGCTCAGTTCGGCCAGACACCAAGCCAGCCGCTGTTCTTGGATATGCCGCGTCACGCCCCCGTAGGGCTTAAACAAGCGGTAAAGTTGGGCGCGGGAAATATGGAAGCGGGCGGCGAGGAAGTCCGGCTCTAGGCGGGGATCGGCGAAATGGCGGGCGATGAATTGGCGGATGGCTTGGCGGGTGGCGGCTTGGATTTCCGCCGAATCTTCTGCGGGCGCCGCTTGGCTAAAGTAAGCCGCCGCCAAACCGGCAGCACCTTCGGCCATGGCATTGGCCTCCGCTTGCGCCGCCTTGGGCGTGACCGCCCACAAGGTGAACAGATGCTCGCTCAATAAACGCCCCAACGGCGACGCCTTAGGCAACACCCGCCCATGAAACCGCTCCGGTGCTTGGACATAGCGGCAAAGCACTTGCCTTGGAACCACGAGCGTCAAGTTGTCGAAGTCGTCGGCTTGAGTTTTCAGGCTTTGGCTCAGATCCAATATCAGCACATCGCCGGGCTTGGCATCCATTTGCATATTGCCGCAAACCCCGGCAGTGCGTCCGCGTTGGTAAATCTGCACCAGAAAATGATCCAGCCCGTCTTGCCCGATCTGTTTGTGCGAACGCCGGAAAAACTGGCCTTGGCTGACGGTATTGCTCAACAGCATCGAGCCGAGATGGCGCGTCGTGAGGCTGCTGCTGAAAACCTCCGCACCCGGTTGCGAGGCAAGGGTAACGTCAAAGATGACGGAGATGCTTTCCTTCCAAACGGAAAAGCGTTCATGTTCCGGCAGGTTTGCGAGGTCGAGGCAGGTGCTTGGAACGGTGTCTTGTTTCAGCATGAATAAAACCCTGAATGCTTGGGCTTTCCTGGGGCCGTGCCACTTGGCAGCGTATCGGCGACTTAAGCCGCCTTACCCACAGCATATTATGCGCTTCGCCGAGTTTGTCCAGCCCTTAGCATACTTGGCCAAATTCATGGACTTCTAGCGTGATGGCGATGCCGAAGCCGACGGGAAGGATATTTGATCTTCGCCCCAGTCCACGCCAATCAGCCATCATCCGCGCTTGCGCATGGGCATCGACACAAATCGCTTTCCCTGTGGGATATAGGGGTTTAGGGGGAGGGCTTAATGGTTTGATTTTGACGAATTGGAAGGATTGTGCGCGATGAATTGTTTTGGCGGCAGGCGTAAGTGTGCCGCCCTAAGGCATCCAATCGCCACGGGGGGCATGGGGCAATGCCGCTAAGTTAAGGATTTTCCATTCGCCCTGAGCTTGTCGAATGGGGCGAACGGAAAATCCTATCACCCGCCGCCCGCAGGCGGGCCAAACCGCCCAAACCGCCAAAGAATCGTCGGCAGCAACAACAGGTTGAGCAGGGTTGAGGAAGCCAGGCCGCCGACGATGATCGCCGCCATCGGGCCCATGATCTCGCGGCCGGGATTGTCGCTGTTGAAGGCGATGGGCAGCATCGCCAGGGCCGTCACCAAGGCGGTCATCAGGATCGACGGCAGACGCTCCTGCGCCCCGCGCAGCAAGGTGGCCCGGTTCCACGGCTGCCCCTCGGCCTCGACCAAATGCCGGTAATGGGCAATCAGCATGATGGCGCTGCGCACACTGATGCCAAACAAGGTCACAAACCCCACCATCGCCCCGACCGACAACACGCCATGGCCGACCAGCGCCCCGGCCAGCCCGCCGACCAGCGCAAACGGCAGGTTGACCAAGGTCAGCAGGGTGTTGCGCAAATTGCCGATGGCGACATAGGCCAGCAGCAGGATCAACGCGCCGGCCAGCAGCGCGTGGATCAGCAATTCATGGCGGGCCTTGCCCTGCTCCACCGCCGCGCCGGTGAATTCCGGGTGCATCTGCGGCGGAAACTCTATCTCGGCCAACACCCGCCGCCGCAGTTCGGCCATGAACGAGTCCAAGTCGCGGCCGTAGACATTGCACGTCACCGTCTGCACCCGCTGCCCGCCCCGGTGCAAGATGTTGTAGCGGCTTGCAATTTGGCGGATGTCGGCGACATCGCGCAAGCGCGCCAAATTGCCCTCCAGCGTCCGCAACGGCAATTCCGCGACGCTTTCGACGCGGCGGCGGTAATCCGGGGCCAAGGCCAGCACCACGTCAAAAAAGCGGTCGCCCTCATACAGCTTGCCGACGACGCGGCCGTCATAAGCCGCCTGCACCGCGTCGGCGGCGTCCAGCGGGCGCACGCCAAAGCTCGCCAGCCGCTCCGGCAACAGGCGGATTTGCAGCAGCGGCGCGTCCGGCGGCGAGCGCAAC
>JBJSYU010000264.1:0-2711 GCA_046089945.1 Candidatus Methylumidiphilus sp. | reverse complement strand
GTTTGGTCACGGTGTCGAGGATGCGCACCCCGCCGGCCATTTTGTGGAGGAATGCCTCCGTCACCGGTTTGTCCACGGTCACGGCATATTCCTTTTCATGCTGGTTTTCCGCCCGCAATAATTGGTTGATGATGTCGCCGTTATTCGTCAACAGGATGAGTCCCTCGGAATCCTTGTCCAAGCGGCCGATCGGGAAGATGCGCTGCTCGTGGCTGATAAAGTCGATGATATTGCCTTGAATATGCCGCTCGGTGGTGCAGGTGATGCCCACCGGTTTGTTCAGCATCAGATAGACCGGTTTGGGCTTCGCGCCGATGCGCTGCCGGTCTACCCGCACATCGTCACCCTCATTCACTTGGCTACCTAACTGCGCCTTCACGCCGTTGATGGTCACGCGGCCATTGGCAATCCACTCATCCGCCGCGCGGCGGGAGCAGATTCCGGTTTCGCTGATGAATTTGTTCAGTCTCATTTGGTTGGGGGTTGGCGAGTCGCGTTAGGCCGCTGGGGTTTCATCAGTCGATACTGGCGAGGCAGGCGATTCCACATCCTCGAAAATGTCCGCGAGAGACGCAATCAGGCCGATGCTGGCAAACTCCATGGCATCCAGCCCATCGCTAGGCCATAACACCCAATGCCCACCCTCGTCTTTGCGGAACAAGTCCACTGTCCGGCGGCTGGCGTCCACCACGGCATATTCTTGCAGGCTGGCAATTTTGCGGTATATGGCGAATTTTTCACCCCGTTCAAACCCAGTGGTGGGCGGCGACAATACCTCCACAATCAATTTAGGATGGGATTTCTGCTTTTCATTAGCCCGGTCGCGCTCGTCGCAAGTGACAAACACATCCGGGTAAAAATATGAGCCGACTGCATCCACTTGCAGCTTCATGTCGGAGATATAGGTGCGGCAGGGGGTTCCGCGCAAATGGGATTTGACTAGGCTGGCGATATTAAGCGACACCGTCACATGCGCATCCCGCGCCCCCGCCATGGCATAGACATCGTAGGCCATGCCATTCAAAAATTCGTGCTTGGTGTCTTGCAGTTCTTCCCAGGCAAGGTATTCCTCCACGGTCATTTTTTTCATCACAACGGCATTCATGGGCATTTCTCCGCAAGTGTTGAGGTTTGATGGGCCTGCGCTTTTAGCCGCCACGGCTTGGTTGGCGTCTGCCTTTGCCCGGCCAAATAACAGGTTTGGCGCAAGTTCAGCGCTAGAGTATAGCCATCAGCAGACTCCCTGTCACGCGCTGTCGCACAGGCGATAAGGCATACGCACGTCAAGGGCCAAAGAAAGCCGCGCATAGGCTTTAAGTCTTTAAGCCAGATAGCCAATAGCAAGCGCAGTGGAGCGAAAACTTGAGCGCGGTAGATGTTCGATGTCATTCGGCTATACCATACCGACTACGTCGCAACGCAACCGCCAAGTTTAGTGGTTGGCATGTCGATCAGTAGGGGCGACCGACCGGTCGCCCCTACGAATATCTTATAACCCCTTAATAGGAAGTCGTAACCTACGGCCATTCGGCGGGTCGGCACGATGAACAGCACCCGCTGGCCTTCTCCATGTTCGGCATTGTTCGCCATGGCATACTGAAAAACGTAGCTCTTGCCCGCCCCGGTCGGCGCGTCGGCGATGCGCACCCGGCGCGGCTCGTGCAGCAGCGCGTATTGCAAGGGCGATAGATTCAGGTCGGCGGGGGAGGGCGGCGCAGTGGCGGGTTATCGTCAGGGACATGGGGAAACCTTCCTTTGAAAATTAAAGCCTGCGAATTCTCCTGGCATATTCAGCCGGTGTTTCGATGGCGAAAGGCACGTCTTGTTTCATAGCTAACAAATCCCCATCGCCGCTGACCAATACATCGGTTTGGCCGCAAAAGCCTAGCTCAATAAATATTTGGTCTTTAGGATCTCGGCATTGAGGAAAATCGCATGATGTGCCAGCAATATCCACACGTTCGGCATAGGGCAGATAGCGCGCCGCAAGGGTCTCGACCTGTTTGCTGTCCAGTTTGAATTTTGGGTAATGCAACACCCGCAACAACTCGCTTGCTGTGGCACGGCTGGCGAGCAAGCAGGTTTCATCGCCGCGCCAATGCTCAACCAGCCATGACATTTCCCCGCGAAACAGCAACGCGGAAATGACCGTATTGGTATCAAAAATGACGCGAATCATCGCTCCGCGCCCATGCAATGGCATCTCGCACATCGTCCTCGACGATGCCCCGCGCAGTTAATCCGTCGCGGATTTGCTCCAATTCGTCGTCAGTTTCCGCAGTCACAATGATTTCGATTTTTTGTCCTTTGCGCAATGGCAAGGGAGTTTTTAAAACCAAGCGCTGGGGATCATCAATCACCATCGTTTCTTTGTAAGCAAACATGTTCGATAGCCTCGATACGTTTAAGGATGGGTTATTTGGGCAGGCTCCAAAAATTTATTTCCGCCGCCGCTTCATCCAAAGCCAACAGCCCGGTCAATTGCAAGCTGTGCAGGCAATAGCGCACCACCGGCAATTTCCGCCCGAACAAGGCGGCGGTGGCGGCATTCAGGCGCACTTGCTGTATGCCGCATACCGCGCCGTGGAATGCCTGCCCCGGCGGAACTTCCTGGGTCAGGAAAAACTCTTTCAGATTGCCTTGGTAGCAAAACGGCGTCAAGGCCGTGGCTTTCACGCCTAGGCCCACGGTTTGTATTTGCCAAACTACTC
>JBJSYU010000263.1:0-4272 GCA_046089945.1 Candidatus Methylumidiphilus sp. | reverse complement strand
TGGGGGTTTTGCCGTGCTGTGCGTCGTACCATGCGGCCAAGCTCTGTTTTTCGGTCATGTGCGTCTCCAAGTAATATCTAAATTGTAGTTTTTGTGGGTGTGTCAAATGCCGCAATATATGGCTTTTGCCGAAGCCAAAATTTTTAAACGGCATCTGCTATGCAACTTAAAGCCTAGCCGGGAGGCTGTCAAGCACAAGAATTGCGGGGTTGTGGCGGCTTTGCGCGGGGCGGCGCTCCGGCGTCCAGCCGAAGCGCCTTAAGCGGCGGGGCTTTAGCGGCCTAGCACGTCGTTGCGGGTGGATTCGGCGATGGCGGCAACTTGCGCGCGCAGGTTGTCGGCCACGCCGAGTTCGGACAGGGAATCGTCAAGGTGTTGCAGCACGGCGTCGAAATGGCTGTCGTGCAGGCCGCGCTCAAGCTCGGCGGTTTCCGCCTTGCTCCGGCCTCTTTTGCCCCGGTTTTGTTGCATATGGCGGGTCAGCGTATAGCGCTTCCAGCTACGGTCGGCCAAATGGGCATGTGCGTTGCGCATGTCCTGTCCGGTGTAGTGGTGCGGCCCGCCGAACGCCATGGTCAAAAACGCCTTCTGCTTGCCGGCCTGTTTGTCCATGTCCACATCGTCGAAGAAATGGCTGATGCGCTCATCCGCCAACACCTTGCGGTAGAAAATATCGACGGCGGCATCGACGGCGCCGACGCCGCCGAGTTGCTCAAACAGCGTGGGGCCGGGTTCGGCGGGGGCTTCCGGTTCGGCTTCGGGGCTGGGTTCAGATTCGGGGGCGGGCGCCTCATCTGGGCTTGGCTCAGGCTCGGCGGGCGGTGCGGTTTCAGCCTCGTCCTCTGGGGCGGGTTCGGCTTCGGGCGCGGTTTCGGGTTCAGTTTCCGGGGCCGATTCAGGCTCGGCTTCGGGGGTGGTTACAGGCTCAGCTTCCGGGGCTGGCGCCGGTTCGGCTTCCGGGGCAGCCTCAGGCTCAGGCGTGGGCAGGGGTTCAGGTTCAGGGCTAGGTTCAGCGACGGGCGGGGGCGGCTCGGCGGGCGCCGAGGGGCGTTTGCCGTATTTTTCTTCGTACCATTCCACCATGGTTTGTTTGGCCATAGTTGCTCTCCTGGTTGTTATGAATTTTTATTGTTGGATGTAAGGGCCGCGCAGGCGTTTCGTATAGGCTTTTCATTGGCTTGCCAACGCAAAAGCCTCAAAGGCCATGTGCGCGGCAGATACGGTATACTGCCGCTTTTGCACTGTCAAACCGCTTTGGCCCTGCGGCGTCGGCCTAGCCGTTTTACCCGGAACCCACAAAACCATGCAACTAACCCAATTCACCGATTTTTCTTTGCGCGTGTTGATTTATCTTGCCCGCCTGCCGGAGCCGGGCCACGCCACCATCACCGAAATCGCCGACTTCTATAAAATTTCCCGCAACCATCTGGTCAAGGTCGTCAACAACTTGGGCAACGAAGGCTTCATCCAAACCATCCGCGGCAAGGGCGGCGGGCTGCGCCTAGGCCGGCCGGCCCATGCCATCGGCATCGGCGAAGTCGTGCGCGTGACCGAGCCGAACATGGACTTGGTCGAATGCTTCAATTTGAAAACCAACCAATGCGGCATCATCCGCAACTGCGGCCTGAAAAGCCCGCTGTATGAAGCCCGCCGCGCCTTCATGGCGGTGCTGGACAAATACACCCTGGCCGACGCGGTCGCCGGCGCCGCCCCGTTGCGGCCCACCCCCGCCGACCCGGTCGAGCCGCCCGGCACAGACGACCCCGACCCCGCCACCTGACCTTTTCGAGAATCTCCCATTGAACCCGCTGAAAAAACTGGCTGGCCAGACGGCCATCTATGGCCTAAGCACGATCATCGGCCGGCTGCTGAACTATTTTCTGGTGCCGCTGTGGACATACCGCTTCACCGACCCCGCCGACTTTGGCGTCACCACCGAGTTCTACGCCTACACCGCGTTCCTCAATGTCATCCTGACCTACGGCATGGAAACCGCGCTGTTCAACTTCTCCGCGAAGACCGACCGCAACCCGGCGGTGTACAGCACCGCGCTGTTTTCGCTGGCGCTGACCACCGCACTGTTTTTGGGCGGCATGGTGGCCGGGGCAGAACCGCTCGCCGACCTGCTGCGCTATCCCGGTCATGCCGATTATGTCGTGTGGATGGCCTGGATCATCGGCCTAGACGCCCTCGCCGCCGTGCCGTTTGCCCGGCTGCGCGAACAACAGCGCGCCCAGCGCTTCGCCGTGCTGAAAACCCTCAACATATTGATTAACATCGGCGGCAACCTGTTTTTCATCGGCCTGTGCAAATGGGCTTACGACACCAACGCCACCGGCTGGCTGGGCGAAGCCGGGCGGCTGTACGACCCGGCTATCGGCATCGGCTATGTGTTCATCGCCAACCTCATCGCCAGCGCCGCGACTTTGGTATTGATGCTGCCCGAATTCCTCTCGGCGCGGGCGTGGCCCGACTGGGCGCTGTGGCGGCGCATGCTGTCCTACGGCCTGCCGCTATTGGTTGCCGGGCTGGCCGGCATGGTCAACGAAACCATGTCGCGCATCCTGCTCAAATACCTGTTGCCGGAGGCATCCGCGATGAACGCGCTGGGGGTATACGGCGCTTGCTACAAAATGTCGATACTCATGTCGCTGTTCATCCAAGCCTTCCGCTACGCCGCCGAACCGTTTTTCTTTTCCCACTACAAACAAACCGACTCCCGCGAGTTATATGCGCTGGTCATGCGCTGGTTTGTCATCGCCTGCTCGTTTATTTTCCTAGGCGTCATGGTCAATATCGCCTGGGTGCAATATTTCGTCGGCGCAAATTACCGCAGCGGCCTAGGCGTCGTGCCGATACTGCTGATGGCCAACCTATGCCTAGGCGTGTTCTTCAATCTGTCAATCTGGTATAAACTCACCGAACAAACCCGCTTCGGCACCTATCTGACTCTATGGGGCGCCACCGTCACCTTAGCCTTAGACTTCTACACCATCCCCATTTTTGGCTATATGGGTTCAGCCTGGGCAACCTTAGCCTGCTATGGCAGCATGGCGGTATTATCCTATCTGCTAGGGCAGAAGTTTTACACCGTGCCATATGATTTACCGCGCATGTTCGCCTATCCGTTGATTGCCACAGCCATTTACCTATGGGGCACCAAAATCCAAGGCTTGCCCTGGGTATGGGACTTGGCCGCAAAAAATGCGCTGCTGCTGGTTTTTGTGGGGATAGTGTTTGTGCTGGAGAGAAAGCGGCGTCAAGCCCAAGGCCATTAAGTTAAGCCGTTCGTGGTGAGCTTGTCGAACCATGAATGGCTTAACTCTCGAAGGGTTAGCCCAGCCTGCACGACTGATTAGCCAAAACTGGAATGCAAGATTTATCTTGCACTCCACTGTTGGGCCGCGCGGAATGCTTTAAGTCAATGGTCTGCCCCTCGCGCTGGCCCTCTCCACACCGGGCGAGGGGTTTGCTCTGAACTTCCCTAAGCCGGGGCGCGGCCGGCCACCGGCAAGGATGCCGGTGCTGCGACTGCACCGCCTCTGCCGAGTAACGCCGGTTGCTTATTTTCGCTTAACTTGGCGCCGCAGCCGGCTGTTGACAGCATGGCGCGAACATCGCACGATAAGCCAGCCTCACGCTTTAGCCTCTCAGCCGTCTGTCCATAAGCAAATTGTATTTTAGTATTGGCTGATAGCGGGTGGGGCTTTTTCTGTTTGCATCCCGTCCACGTATCCGGCAAACCCGGCCAATTGGGGCAGTATCCTGGCGCTGGACACTGCACCGGCATCGGCCTTGGGTGATGCCGGGCGGCGGCGGTGCGGGTGGCTTGGGCGGGCCGCCCGCCGCCGTTAAATTTCGCCCCCGTTTGCAAAATTCCCCGCCTATCTGACGATGACATCAATCTAACTTTAGGAGTATTCGACATGCCAGTGACCATCAGCAACAAC
This sequence comes from Candidatus Methylumidiphilus sp., assembly GCA_046089945.1. Taxonomy (GTDB): domain Bacteria; phylum Pseudomonadota; class Gammaproteobacteria; order Methylococcales; family Methylococcaceae; genus Methylumidiphilus. Next base: position 322 of record JBJSYU010000263.1, on the reverse strand, counting down.
ACCAAATCCTATCCGGGCCACACCTTGGGCGAGTGGCGCAACAACAATGCCTTTGCCGTGATTAAAGCCGACGGCTCGGTGGTCACTTGGGGGAATGCCCCTAGAGGCGGCGACAGCAGGGTGTGGTTTGGCAACAACAGCAGCTACTCGGTGGCGGAACAGATCAACGGCACGGTGGATGTGACGCAAATCTTTTCCACAACTTCTGCCTTTGCCGCGCTGCGCAGCGATGGCTCGGTGGTCACTTGGGGATATGAAGGCGGCGACAGCCGCACCGTGGCGGCGCAACTCGACGGCACCGTGGATGTGACGCAAATCTTTT
>JBJSYU010000262.1:0-3285 GCA_046089945.1 Candidatus Methylumidiphilus sp. | reverse complement strand
GTCGCTGCCCATGCCTTTGACACGCTGGAACAACGCCGGCGATTGGGTTTCGATCAGCCGGTCAACATAGCCCGCATATTCCGCCGGGTCGTAATTCCAGCCGCGCGCGCGCTTGAACTCGGTGTGCAGGGCGTTGGCCGCGGCGGCATGTTCGCCGGCCCGCGCATAATCCTTGCGGCCGTCATAGTAGTGCGCCAATCCAAAGTGCAAGGAGGCTTTGGCCCCGTGCCGCGTCCATTCCGCTTCCAGCAAATGCTCCATCGTTTGGGCATCGTCTGCCGGCAGCTTGCCGCGCAGGTTTTGCGCCAAGTTCGACAGTGCCGGGACGCAGCGCGGATTGACCGCCAACGCATCGCGGTTGCTGGCGTTGGCCGCTGCCACCTCGCCGGCGGAGGCTTGGATGTTGGCGAGGGCGGCGAGGGCGGCGGCGTTTTCCGGGCGCAGCGCCACCGCCTCGCGCAAAGCCGCCACGGCGGCTTCGGCGTCGCCGTCGCTCCACAGGGCGTTGCCCAAGCCCAGCAGCGCGTCGAAGCAAGCGGGGTTTGTTTCGAGAATCTGCCGATACTGCGCCACGGCGGCGGCGCTGTCCCCCGCGTCGTCTATCGCCGAGGCCAGTGCGCACAGCGTGTCGAGGCGTTCCGGCTCCGCCTCCAGCGCTTTGGCATACCAGGCTTGGGCTTGCATCAAATCATCGACCTCTTGCCAGACATTGCCGATCAAGGTGCAAAGCTGGGCCGAGCCGGGCATTCGCTCGTAGGCCCGCGCATACGCCTCCATGGCCTCCTCCAGCCGGTCGAGCGTGCGCAAGACCGTGCCGAGGTTCATCCATGCCGGGCCGGATTCGGGGGCCAGTTCGGCGGCGCGCTGCGACAGTTCCAGCGCCCGTTCCGGCTGGCCGGTGCCGAGCAGGGTCAACCCTAAGTTGCCGACGGCGTGGGCCAAGTCGGGGGCCAGCCGCAGCACCGCCTCGTATTCATCGACCGCCGCCCGAATCCGGCCCAGTTCGCGCAACGCGTCGGCGCGGTAGGCCCGCGCCAGCGCGTGATCGGCTTCCAACGCCAGCGCCTGCTCGAAGGCCGCCAACGCCGCCGCGAAATCCCCGGCGGCGAAACAAGCGCTGCCCAGGTTGAGCGCGGCGGCCAGGTAGGCCGGGTTGAGCGCCAACGCCTGCCGTAGGCTGGCAATGGCCTGGTCAAGCCGGTTCAGCCGCCGCCATGCTTGGCCTAGGTTGCAGTGGTAAATCGGCTCGTCTGGGCTGAGGCGCAGCGCCTGTTGCAGATGCGCCAGCGCCCGCTGCGCGTCGTCCGCATCCAAGGCCGCCAACGCCGCCAAATTGCACACGCCGGCATGGCCGGGATAGGCGGCAAGCAGACGGTCGGCGGCTTGCTGGGCTTGAATGATGCGCCCGGCGCGCAGATCGTCAAAGGCGGCCTCAAGCTGGCGGCGCGGGTCGGGCTGGGCCGTGGATGGACGGGGGGGCGGTTTGCTGCGGCGGGAACGGGACATGGCAGTGGCGCATATTCGGTGGGGGAAACACAATCGCCCGACGGCGGGGCCGTCGGGCGTCACAAGCGCAAAGGCGAGCCTTGCCCAGGCTCAGGCGGCAAAGCACTTACTTCTGCTTATTTTCGCCGCGCCGCCTCCGCGCCGCAAAGGCGCCCAAGCCGCCGATGCCGAACAGGGCCAGCGAGGCCGGCTCCGGGACGGACGTGGTTGCAACCCAGTTGGCGGTGTTGGCCAGATCGCCGGCCGACAAGCCCGACAATAGGCCGGCGGCTTGCAGGCTGCTGATGTTGTTAAACGTGGAGGTGCCGGTTTGGGCGGCGCTCAGCGAATTGTTGAGCTGGATGAACCACATCAGGTTCGCGGTTTGCCCGGCCGCCAAGCTCAAATCCCAGGTTTCGCCGACTCTATCTATGTAACCAGTGACGGAGCCGGCCACGCCCCAGCGTCCGTAAGTGGGGGCAGTGGCGCCGGGGCCGAAAAACGCCCACGTCTGGAACACGTCATTGAGAACACCATTGTCCCAGCTAATCAACCAGCGGTCGAGGCTGGCTTGCAGCGTGGTGTCGCCGCTGCTGCTGGCTGCGATGGTGGTATTGCTGTCGGAACCTAGGTTGCCGCCAAACGCGACTGACAGGGGCAAGGTGCCACCGGTGGTGTTGGTGAAGCTGCCGAAGGCCCGGACGATGGGGCTGGTGGCGGAGAAGAAATAATCCAAGCGGCTGTTGATGCCGCCGATAGTTTGTGGGGTGATGGTGGTGATGAACGTCCCCGCCGCCGTGGTGCTGCGGTCCACTTGGCCGCCGGGCTGGTTGAAGGCAGTGCCGTTGACGATGATGCCGGCGGCACCGTCAAAGGCATCATTCCGCCCGTCGACTATAAAGGCTTCGCTTATCCCATAGGCGTTAGATTGAACTCCCCCCGCCGCAGTGGCCACTACGGCTGTATTGTTGCGGGCGCTGCTCCACTTGATGCCTGCAGCGGTCACGCGTTGTGGCAAGTTCACGACGGCGGCAGAGGCCGGGGCGAGACCCGCCCCGCCAAGGACGCAGGCGGCGGCGGCTTGGCGCGCCGCCGGGTGGAGCTTTAGTTTCTCAAAGGCTGATTTCATGAAATGTTCTCCTGCAATGTTAGGTTGGGTTCTCTGTTGTGGGGTGTTGCGACGAGCCCCACCCTTGATTTGACGCAAGCAGGTAAGGCTGGGCCGGACAACACCGTCGTTGTTGCCCGACGATTGCGCAGAAATGTCGGGCAGTTTTTTACTCAAGACCAGGCGATGAACTCCGCAACGGGGCAGCGTTTGCGCTGCGATACGGGCGGCAGATTTTTCGAGTTTTGTTGAATGAACACGCAAGCATGTTTGCTGACGGATACGTTGTCTGCACGGCAAAAAGCTGGCGGTTGCCTGTTTATATCGTGCCAACATGCGAGTGTATTTTTTCACAAAAAAAACAAAAATGCCAAATTATTTCAGTTTTAGCGTGAGTCGCTCAGGCTTGGTATCATTTATGCCGATGTTGTCGTTGCGCGTGTGATCCGACAGCAAGCCCCGCGTTACGGCTCAAGCATCCAAGTTGCCGCCTTCCCCGCCTTTCTTCCGTCCGGAGGTGGGTTTAATTGATTTTTTATAGTTTAAAAGCAGTATCTGTTTATAAACAATCCGATTACGGTGTCATGCAGCAACTCGGACTTTGAGAAGCAGATGGTCTTGCGGGCAAGGCGCTTTATTCTGGTTCAGAAAAAAGGTTTTTGTTTTCTATTTTTTTGGGTGTTCTGCTTGCC
>JBJSYU010000261.1:0-2513 GCA_046089945.1 Candidatus Methylumidiphilus sp. | reverse complement strand
TCTGCCACTTCCGCTGCGCCGACCGCCTGGGCACCCCGCGTCGCCAGAACCATGGCCGGTGCGACCGGGAATCCCGCCGCCGTTATGGCTTGGAGGAGGTGCAGGAGCGGGGCGCAGCTTTGCGCTATCGCGGCTTCCAAGTCATCCGGCCGGGCATTTAAGCCCCACAGGTAGACGATGCGCCAAGGCGCGTCGCCTTCCGCCAAAACAGCGTCCAGCAACAAGGGCAGGTCTGCCGCCTGCGCCGGGTCGATGCGATAGCTGCCGGGGCCTTGGCGCTGGAAATGACTTCCGGGAAACACCGCCGCCGTCTGCTGCCCCCACGCCGCCAGCCGTTCAGCCAGCGCCGCGCCGAGTCCCCCTTGATCCATGAAGATCAGCCAGTGTCCAGGGGCGGCGGGAACAGGCGCGGCCCGCTGCGGCTGTTCAATCCAGTCGATGCGGTAAAACCCGTCATCCAGCAGCGCTTCCGGGCGGGGGGCGAGGCGTTCGGTGGCCAGCCGGCGACCTTGCAGCCCCAGGCATTCGGCGACCGGCCGACCCTCGTCGTCCACCAGCAGGATATCGCCGACCAGCGCGTCGCCATCCGTCCGCAGCCGGGCATGCGCCCAAAACCGCCGGCCCGGCGCGGGACGGAGCAGACGGAACCGTTCCAGCGCGTAAGGAACCCGGGGCTCGCGGTCGTTTTCGTGCAGGCCGGCGGCGGCCAACAACAGGCTGTAGCAGCAGTCAATCAGACCCGGATGCAGCAGGTGGCCGTCCACGGCCAGGGGCTTGCCCTCGGCCAGACCCGGCAGAACCAGACGGCCCAGCGCCGTAGACGGCGCCAGCCGTATGGCCTCCAGCCAGCGGTTGCTGAAACCCCATCCGATGGCGTTGCGGGCCAGGGCGGCGTACAAATCCGCGCCGGGAATCTGCCGGCCGAAGCGCGGCCATAGCTCATGCGGCGCAGCGCCCTCCCAGCGCATGGCGGATTCCGTGCCGTCCGGCAGCATCCGCAGGCTACCGGTGACATGCAGCGTCCCGTCGTCCGCCGCCGCATCCTCGGCGAGGCTGGCCAGCCGAAACGGGATTTCGCCGTCTTTGCGGGCGTCGAACGCCAAATGGACGGCGCGGGCCGATGCGTCCGGCAACCGCAGCGCTTGCCGGAACACCAGATCCGCAAGCTCGATCACGCCCGCGCCGAAGGCCAGCCGCGCCCCGCCCAGGATCGTGGCGGTCAGGCAGGCGGCGGACACCACTACGCCGTCGAATACGCGGTGGTCGGCGAGCAAAGGCCGTTCCGCCACGCCAAAGCGGCTTTCAAACAGCACAGACTCCAGCAGCGGCGAGCGGATCATGCGATCCAGCAGCGGATGCGCCCGCGTCGGCGCTGCCGCCATTGGGGCAACGGCGGCCGGCGCGTCCAGCCAATAGCGCTGGCGCTGGAAAGGATAGGTCGGCAGATCCGCCCAGCGGCAAGCCCGGCCTTGATAGACCCCGGCCCAGTCCACGTTGGCGCCTTGCGCATACAACGCGCCCAAAGATTCCAACATCTGCCGCGCCATGGGCGTGTTGCGCTTGAGGCTGGGCAGCCAGTTTGCCGACCCTGCCGGCAGGCAGCGCCGACCCATGCCCAGCAGCGTAGGATCGGGGCCAAGCTCTAAAAATGTGCGGACGCCTTCCCGGCGCAGCGTCTCTATGCCAGCGGCGAAGGCCACCGGCTGGCGGATGTGCCTGACCCAATAGTCCGGCGTGGCGATCTCCGCGCCAACGATGCCGCCGGTCAGGTTGGACACCAGCTTGACTTTGGGCGGCGAGAACGCCACGCGGCGGGCAATGTCGGCGAATTCGTCCAGCATCGGCGCCATCAAATGCGAATGGAAGGCGTGGGAAACCGCCAGCGTCGCACCATTTATGCCTTCCGCCTCGAACGCCGCCAGCACGGCTTGGACGGCGGCGGTCTCGCCGGCGATGACCGTGTGTTGCGGGCCGTTGCGGGCGGCGATGTTGGCGCGGCCCGCGTATTCGGCGAGTTTGGCGGCGACTTGCGCTTCGGGCGCGAACACCGCCGCCATGCCGCCACCCGCAGGCAATGCCTGCATCAGCCGCCCCCGCGCTGCAATCAGCCGCAAGCCGTCTTCCAAGCTGAACACGCCGGCCACGCAGGCGGCGACATATTCGCCGACGCTGTGGCCGATGACGAGCGCCGGGCGGATGCCCCATGCCGCCCAAAGCTCAGACAACGCGTATTCCAACGCGAACAGCGCAGGCTGGGCGTAGGCGGTTTGGTTCAAGGTGGCGGCGTCGGACTCAAACAGCAGTTCGGTCAACGGCCGATCCAGGCTGGGCTGGAGCAAGGCTGCGCAGCGGTCGATGGCAGCGCGGAACACGGCGTAATGTTCGTAAAGCTCGCGGCCCATGCCCGGATACTGCGAACCTTGGCCGGTGAACAAAAACGCCGGGGCGGCATAGTCTTCGCCAGCCTGCGCCGGGGCTTGCAGCCAATCCGCCAGCCGGTCTTGCAGTTCGGC
>JBJSYU010000260.1:0-8964 GCA_046089945.1 Candidatus Methylumidiphilus sp. | reverse complement strand
GTCCAAAGCAAGCTTTGGACGCCAAGACAACGCCATCGGCGGGCTTTAAATTAACTTGTGGGATTATGCGGCCGACATCAATCCCAATCGGGCGTTTTTGCCCTAGCCTGTTTCTTGCGCTTTTGCTCGATTTTGTCGAGTATCGGCAACGACCAAACATAAAGCCAGAACGTCCTTTTCACGCCATTCCAGCGCTGGGCTTGCGCGGGGCTTAGGCGGGGCTTAATTCGGGTGAGCTTTTGCCGCCATGTTTCGTTTGGCGGGGTGGTCGCCGTGCCTATGGTCTCGGCTGATGGCTCGGCGGCGTCTTCCGCCGCTGCGGCGTTGCGGCGCTTGCCGCGGTCGCGGGCCAAGATATAAGCGGCGTAGCCCAAGGCGACCAGCAGCCCTAAGGCCAGCAGGCCGTAGCTGACGGTTTTTTTGATGTCGATGTCGGGAAGCACCGGCAGCGTGAAACGGGGCGCGGCAGGGCTTTTGGGCGGGGCGGGCGGCGCGCTTGGCTTGCCGTAGTCATCCGCCGCCGATGTTTCGCTGTCGTCGGACAAGGGGTGCGCGGCGGGCTTTTTCGGAGAAACCATCAAGGCCCGGTCGGAGTTTGGGCTTTCGTCCAGCGGGGCGGGTTTGTTGCAGGCCGTCTCCATGTCGGAGTAGACGATTTGGCCGGTGCTGTCCACGCATTTGAATATCGCGGTGCCTGCCCCGGCGCAGAGCGGCAGCAGCAATATCACAATTCCGAGTTTGAAGTGGCTCATGTGGGCGCCTGCAAAATCTGTTTTAGGGTTGGTAGGCGATCCGGTAGACCGCCCCTTTCATGTCGTCGGAGACCAGCAGCGAGCCGTCGGCCAATTCCAGTATATCCACCGGTCGGCCCAGCACGTCGCCATTGGCTTGCAGCCAGCCCTCGGCGAACACTTCGTCGGCCACCGGCTGGCCGTCTTGGAATGTCACCCGCGCGACGCGGTAGCCCTGCGGCGCGGAGCGGTTCCACGAGCCATGCTGGGCGACGAACAATTGGTTTTGGTAGGGCGCCGGAAACTGTTTGCCTTGGTAGAAGCGTAGGCCCAGCGCGGCGACATGGGCGGGGAATTTCCAGGTCGGCGGGGTGAAGTCGGCGCAGGATTTGCCTTGGCCTAATTGCGGGTCGGGGATGTCGCCGCCGTGGCAAAAGGGATAGCCGAAATTCAAGCCGGGCGTGGCGGCGCGGTTCAATTCTTCCGGCGGGATGTCGTCGCCGAGCATGTCGCGGCCGTTGTCGGTGAAAAACAGCGCGTGTGTGCCGGGTTGCCAGTCGAAGCCTACGGTGTTGCGGATGCCTTTGGCGTAGATTTCAAAGTTTTTGCCGTCGGCGTCCAAGCGCGTCAGGCTGGCGTAGATGTCTTTTTCCGGCAGGCAGATGTTGCAGGGCGCACCGACGCCGGCATAAAGTTTGCCGTCGGGGCCGGCGCGCAGGTATTTGGCGCCGTGGTGGGTGTCTTTGGGGAAGCCGTCGAACACCACCTCAGGCTTTGGCGGGCTGTCCAGATGGCCGCTGATGGCTTTCAGTTTGACAATGCGGTGGATTTCGCCGATGTACAAGTCGCCGCTCATAAAGGCCACGCCGTTGGGGACGTTCAGGCCGGAGGCGACGGTCAACACGCGGTCGGCCTGGCCGTCGCGGTTGTCGTCGCGGAGCGCGTAGACTTCGTCTTGCGACGTGCCGACATAGACGGTGCCATCGTCGCCTAGGCTCAAGGAGCGGGCGCCGGGGGTCTGGGCGCTGTAGACGGCGATTTTGAAGCCGGGCGGGAGTTTGATTTTAGCCAGCGTGTCCGTCGTCTTTTCCGCGCAGGCGGCGACGGCAAAACCGGCCAGCAAGGCCAATAGGCTGATAAATTTCATGAATGCGCCTTAAGCTGTTGAGAGAGGGCCACAGAAAAAATGGCCGCCTGCTTGCATTGAGCAATCCCGGCGGCACTTGATTTTTAGCGTTCTGTCGCCAACTATGTTACCACTTGTGTTTAACCACTAGGAAAACCCGCCATGAGAATCCTTCTGTTCCTCCTCACCAACGCCGCCGTGCTGGTGCTCATCAGCCTCATCTTCAAGCTCTTGGGGCTGGAGGGCATGCTCCAGCAAAACGGCGTACACCTGAACGTGCAGGCATTGCTGATTTCATCCGCCGTGTTCGGCATGTCCGGGTCGTTCATTTCGCTGCTGCTGTCGAAATGGATGGCCAAATCGTCGATGGGCGTCCATGTCATCGGACAGCCGACCAACTCCACCGAGGAATGGCTGCTGGACAGCGTCGCCCGCATGGCGCAGCAAGCCGGCATCGGCATGCCGGAAGTGGGCATTTTCGATTCCGCAGACCCCAACGCCTTCGCCACCGGCTTTAGCCGCGACAGCGCCCTGGTGGCGGTCAGCACCGGCCTGCTGCGCACGATGAGCGCCGAGGAAGTCGAGGCGGTGCTGGGCCATGAACTCAGCCATGTCGCCAACGGCGACATGGTGACGCTGGGCCTGTTGCAGGGCGTGGTGAACACGTTTGTGATCTTCTTCGCCAAGATCATCGGCTTCTTCGTGGATCGGGTGCTGCTGCGCTCAGGCGACGACGAGCGCGGCGGGGCGGGCATCGGCTATTTCATCACCGAGATGGTCGCGCAGATCGTGCTGTCCATCCTCGCCTCGATGATCGTGATGTGGTTCTCGCGTTACCGCGAGTTCCGCGCCGACGCCGGCGGGGCGAGCCTGGCCGGGCGGCAGAAAATGATCGGCGCCTTGCAAGCCTTGCAGCGCGCCCATGACCCGGCGCCGCTGCCCGGCGAGTTCGCGGCGTTTGGCATCAACAGCGGCGGCATGAGCCGGCTGTTCATGAGCCATCCGCCGCTGGAGGAGCGCATCGAGGCTTTGCGCAACCTGCGTTGAGCCTTGCCCCTCACCCCAACCCCTCTCCCGTCTGCGGGAGAGGGGCTTTTTGCTTCAAGCCCCGACCTCGCTGACCCTTATGCATTCTTGGCACACCCCCCTCCCTGATATCGGCGTCTTGTCCTTAAGCGGGCAGGACGCGGCAAAATTCCTGCAAGGCCAGGCCACTTGCGACATTCTCGGCCTGCCGCCGGGGCAGACCACGCTGGGCGCCTTATGCACAGTGAAAGGCCGCGTCGCCGCAGTGTTTCGCGCCTTGCGGCTGGACGACCGCATTTTCCTGTTGCTGCCTTTGGAACTGCTGGACGCGGTGCGCCAGCGTTTGGGCAAATATGTGCTGCGGGCGGATGTGAAAATCGCCGATGTCAGCGGCGAATGGGCGGCGTTCGGGCTGTATGGCGAACACGCCCCCGCCGCGCTGGAGACGCTGGGCTTGCCGCCGTTGGAACAGGAAAACGAGGCGGAAGGGCAAAGCGGCTTTTATGCCAGCTTCTATGCGATCCGCATCGCCGACTTAGGGCATCCGCGCTTTTTGGTGCTGGTCGATGCGGCCAAGGCCGCTGGCATGGGGCGGTTTTTGGACAGCCACAACCTGCCACAGGCCGACGCCGCGCACTGGGCGTTGGAGGATATCCGCGCCGGCATTCCCAGCGTCAAGGCCGCGACAGTCGAAGAATTTTTGCCGCAGATGCTTAACTTGGACAGGCTCGGCGGCATCAGCTTCAACAAAGGCTGTTACACCGGCCAGGAAATCGTCGCCCGCACCCATTACCTGGGGCAAGTGAAGCGGCGCATGCAGCGGCTGGCCGGGATGGGCGAGGCGGTGCCGGTGGCGGGCGAGGCGCTGGGCCGCGTCGGCGAAGACGGCCAGCCGGTGGGCGTGGTGGTGGACGCCGCCGTCAACCCGGACGGCGGTTTTGAAGCTTTGGCGGTGTTGACGGCGGCGGCGTTGGATGCCCCCTTACAAACGGCGGACGGGCGCGCGCTGCACCTGTCCACCTTGCCTTACGCGCTGGACGACAGCCATGCGTGACGCCGGTTTGATGACGGCGATAGCCATCGCCGAATTCGGCGGGCCGGAGGTGTTGCAGGCTTGCCCTAGGCCGATCCCAGAGCCGGGGCCGGGCGAGGTGCTGCTGCGCGTCATAGCCGCCGGCGTCAACCGGCCCGATGTGATGCAGCGGCTGGGGCAGTATCCGCCGCCGCCGGGGGCTTCCGACATTCCGGGGTTGGAGGTGGCCGGCGAGGTGGTGGCGGTGGGCGTGGGCGTCGATGCGCCGTTGCCAGGCGAGCGCGTCTGCGCGTTGGTCACGGGCGGCGGCTATGCCGAATATTGCCTAGCCGCCGCCGCGCTGTGCCTGCCGTTCCCGGCGGGGCTGGACGCCGTGCAGGCGGCGTCTTTGCCGGAAACGTATTTTACGGTGTGGTCGAATGTGTTCGGCCGCGCCCGGCTGGCGGCCGGCGAGAGCCTGCTGGTCCACGGCGGAACCAGCGGCATCGGCGTTGCCGCGCTGCAACTGGGCTTGGCGTTTGGCGCGAAAGTGTTCACGACCGCAGGCAGCGCGGAGAAATGCCGGTTTTGTGCCGGCCTTGGGGCGGTCGCCATCCATTACCGCGAGCAGGATTTCGTGGCAGCGGTGATGGCGGAAACCGGCGGCCGGGGCGTCGATGTGATCCTCGACATGGTCGGCGGCGATTATCTGCAACGCAATCTGTCTTGTCTGGCCGTGGACGGCCGGTTGGCGCAGATTGGCCTGCAACACGGCGCGAAGGCGCAAATCAATCTGGCGCCGCTGTTGATGAAACGCCTGACCCTGACCGGTTCGACATTGCGCCCGCGCAGTGTCGCCGACAAAGCCGCCATCGCCAGGGACTTGCGCATGAAGGTTTGGCCGTTGTTCGAGTCGGGCCGCGTCCGGCCGATTGTCCATGCGGTGTTCCCGCTGGACGAAGCGGCGGCGGCGCACCGCTTGCTGGAAAGTAGCGCGCATATCGGCAAGATCGTCTTGCAAGTGGGGGCGCTGTGAAACCGCTTTGTTCGCTGTGGCCGGCCTTGGCCTTGCTGCTGGCGCTGTCGGCGCAGGCCGATTTTCAAGCCGGACTGGAGGCGCTGGCCGTGCGCGACTATGCCGCCGCGCTGCAAAACCTCAAGCCGCTGGCCGAGCAAGGCAACGCCGCCGCGCAGGTCAACTTGGGCAATCTGTACATGAAAGGCTGGGGGGTGGAGCAGGATTACCACGCCGCCCGGCGCTGGTATCAGCGCGCCGCCGACCAGGGCGAGCGCATGGCGCAGAGCAAGCTGGGCATTCTTTATTACCATGGCCTGGGCGTGCCAAAAGACAGCATTGAGGCGTCGAAATGGTTCCAGCAGGCCGCCGAGCAAGGCATGGCCAGCGCCCAGTCCGTGCTGGCCGCGCTGTATGCCGAAGGCGACGGCGTCAGGCAGGATCTCGCCCGCGCCTTCTACTGGTACACCCTAGCCGCCGAGCAAGGCGACGCGGAAGCCGCGAAGGGGCGCAAAAGCCTGGAAGAAGACATGACCCCCGGCCAGCGCGACGAAGCGCTGCGGCTGTTGGCGGAAAGCCGCAAGGCGCGGAGCGAGCAGGATGAAAAAGCGTTTGAAGCGGCGACCGCCGGTTTAGGGCCACCGCCCGCCGCAGACAAACCGGCGGCAAGCGCAGCGCCACAGGCTGGCAGCCGACACAGCAAAAAGCGCGGTGGACAAAAAGCTACGCCTTAAGTATCAATAACCCGGCAAGGCGCAGCCATAAGGGCCGTTTTCATCCATGCCCACTTCCCAAAAAAATATGCCCCGCAACTGCACGCTTTTGCTCGGCCATAATACGGGCCTATAGTCTGCGGGCCTATGAATATCACTGCCTGTCCATAAATCAACATGAAAATGACCAAAAGCTAAAATGCCTTGGCGGCCAGCGATGCTGCTGACCATGTGTTGCTTGTTGCCTTTATAGTTTTCTTCATCACCGTATTCATTGTTGAGATAAACCCGCAAGTCAAGCACCGAATAAATATAGTTGAAGCCCTCGTTGCCGACAAAGGCGCGAACTTTTCCGGTATCGACGTTTTTATCTGGATAATCATATTTGCCGATTACCCCATCAGATCGGTTCAGCGCATAGCTGAGTTGCACGGCGCAGGTATTATCCACAATCTTGGGAATGTTAGTCACCAAAGACCGGATGTTTTGCCAGCTTGGATGGTTGGATTTGAGTTTGTCAAAGCTCAGGGGGATGGTTGCCATCGTGGTTTCCTTTAAAGCCAAGGGGGGTGGTTTTTATGCCGCAAATGGGGTGTTGCCGCATTGCGCGAAGATGACTATACGCTGCCCAATTCCCTTGTCAAGGCAGGCCAGCGGCCACATAGAAAACCCCTTTAGAATGTATGGCCGCATTTTTTCTTGGATAGCCTGTCCAGTCATGCAAAAATACCAATCAGACTTAAAACCAGCCTAGCCATGCCCATGACCGACAACCCGCCGCCAGATGCCCCGCTCACCGACCGCTTTGGGCGGCGTGTCACTTATCTGCGCATATCGATTACCGACCGCTGCGACTTCCGCTGCGTTTATTGCATGAGCGAGGACATGACGTTCCTGCCGCGCGCCCAGATTCTGACGCTGGAGGAAATCGCCGACATCGCCCGCGCCTTCACCGAACTGGGGGTGGACAAGATCCGCGTGACCGGCGGCGAGCCGCTGGTGCGCAAGGGGGCGCTGGGGCTGTTGCGGGAGTTGGGGCGGTTGCCCGGTTTGCGCGAACTGGTGATGACCACCAATGGCTCGCAGTTGGAGGCGACAGCGCGGGAATTGAGAGACTGCGGCGTCAAGCGCCTGAACATCAGCTTGGACACGCTGGACGCCGCGCTGTTCCGGCGGATGACCCGCGTCGGCGACTTGGGGCAGGTGCTGCGCGGCATCGACGCCGCGCTGGCGGCGGGCTTCGAGCGCGTCAAGCTCAACGCCGTGATCCTGAAAAACCGCAACCACGGCGAGGTGGGCCGGCTGGTCGGCTTTGCCGTGGACAAGGGCATCGACATCAGCTTCATCGAAGAAATGCCCTTAGGTGTCGTGGACAGCCACGACCGGGCGGAGGCGTATTATTCCAGCGACGCCATCCGCGCCGACTTGGAGACCCGCTTCACGCTGTTGCCGACCCTCGAAAGCACCGGCGGGCCGTCACAGTATTACCGCGTCGCCGGCGCCGACACGCGGGTGGGCTTCATCTCGCCGCACAGCCACAATTTCTGCGGCGCCTGCAACCGCGTGCGGCTGACCGCCGAGGGGCGGCTGCTGCTGTGCCTGGGCAACGAGCATTCGGTGGATTTGAAACAGGTGGTCAGAAGCCATCCCGGCGACCTTGAAAAGCTGAAAGAGGCCATCGTCGCCGCGATGGGCATCAAGCCGGAGCGGCATGAGTTTGACCTTAAGGAACAGCCGGTCATTTTCCGTCACATGAGCGCCACTGGCGGCTGATGCCAGCGGCGGTGGCCGTCCGTTCAAGGCTGGACGACCTTAAAGCCCTTGGCTTCCAACAGTTTCAGCACGCCTTTGTCGCCGCCTAGATAGCCCGCGCCCACCACGGCGAAATAGGTTCTGCCGTCCTCGGCCAGTTCTTTGAGGCGGTTGGCAATGCGCTCGCTGCGATCCTCGAAAAACAGCTTGAGCAGTTTCATGCTGACATCGCCGTTGTCAAAAGGCTGCTTGACAATCTGATCCATATACTCCAAATCGCCTTTTTTCCAGGCTTCGGCGATGGTCTTGTAGCGGTCTGGGCCGCGGCCTAGCGCGTTCAGGGTTTGCAGCAGCATTTGCTCTTGCTCGCGCCCGGACAGCCCATCAAATAAGCTGACTTGTTCCTCCACGCTTTCCAGCTCCATAATCGGCTTCTTGCCTTGGGTGTTCTTTAGGAAGGTTTTGTCCAGATCCATGTCGGGGTTGTAAAACCCCGACTGCTTCAGCGACTCGGAGGCAAGCAGCAAGGAGGCCAGCCAAGGCTTGTATTGGCGCAGCATTTCCTCGTTGATGCCGAGTTTGTTGCCCATGTCCACCGCCTTGTTCCAAGTGACTGACAAGACGTGGTTCTCAAGGTTGTCCTTTTTGTCCTCGTAGCGGCCCCGGCCCTTCAACGCGCCGGCGCGCGCCTTGTCGTCGTAATTCCATATGTCCGATTCGACCACCACGGCATCCGCATTGCTGACGCTGTCGATGACCATCTGTGGCAGCGGGTAAAAGGACTTGTCGCCAAAGTGCGGCGCGCCCAGCAGGAACACGGTGCCTTTTTCGCCGCTTGCCTTCCAAAAGAAGGCGCGCTCCTCTTCCTTGCCAGCTAGACGGGTCAGGTTGCTGGGCAGCCGGGCTGCGATCAGGTCTTGGCAAGGCTTGTCCTGATAGTAGATCTTGTTGTTTCTGTCTGTGCATTTGTACAGGCCGGCTTCGGCGGCTGTGCACAGGGCAAGTCCCAGCAGCGCCATCGAGATAAATCCGGCCAAGTCAATTTTATGGTTCAACATTGATTTTTCTCCCGAAAGAATGGGCGCTGGAGTCCGAATCCAATCCGCCCGGCGCTAACTTTAACCGAACTTTCAGCAAAGACAATCCCGCACACACAAAATCGAAAAAAACCTTGTAGTTTCAAGCGTTGCCGCCGCGTTGCGGGGGCCGGAACGGCCCTAGGCCGCGTGCCGCCAACTCGCGATGGGCGGCGCGTAAAAAGCCGCTGTTGGACAGGCGGACGTGCAGCACGGACACGAAATAGCCGTGGGGAAGCCTGGGGCTTTCGGCGCAATGGCGCAGCCGGGCGTAGGGCTGGCCGGCCGAGATGTGGTGGTCGGCGTGGCGGGACAGGCCAATGAAGGTGTGCAGGGTGAACCAGGAGTCGGTGGCCCAGGCGTCGGCGGGGCCGAATTTGGCCGCAGACCGCTGCAGCCCGTAATGCTGGATGTAATTCACCGCCTCCAACATGCGCACTGCCGCCCACGCCGGGTACAGGAACAACAGCGCGGCCAGCCAGCCGAACTGGATGGCGATCCCGGCCAGCAAGG
>JBJSYU010000259.1:0-12276 GCA_046089945.1 Candidatus Methylumidiphilus sp. | reverse complement strand
TGGTCAGTGTGCGGATGGACTATCTGCCGGAAAATCGGGACACTGCGGCCAGCCATTTGACAAACCCCCTAGACGCCTACATCTCCCGCTACGCGCTCGGCCGCGACTACCACAAGCTGCTGCGCGCCCGCCTGCAAACGCTGGCCGAGCGCATCGCGTCTGTAATCGGCCCATTCGGCTATCGGGTGTTCACCGACAGCGCCCCGGTGTTGGAAAAAGCCTTGGCCGCGAAAGCGGGCTTGGGCTGGATCGGCAAGCATTCCTGCCTGATCCACCGCGAAGCCGGCTCGTGGTTTTTCTTGGGCGAAATCTATGTCGATCTGCCGCTGCCGATTGACGCGCCGGTCACCGGCCATTGCGGCAGTTGCACCCGCTGCCTGGATATCTGTCCGACCCAGGCCATCGTCGCGCCGTATCAAGTGGACGCAAGGCGTTGCGTGTCGTACTTGACCATCGAACTGCACGGCCCTATCCCTGAGGCATTCCGCGCCGCGCTGGGCAATCGCATTTACGGCTGCGACGACTGCCAGCTCGTCTGTCCGTGGAACCGCTACGCCCGCCTGAGCGAAGAAGGCGACTTCCAGCCGCGCCACGGCCTGGACGCCGCACAACTGGCCGAACTGGCCGGCTGGGACGAGGAGACGTTTCTACGCAAGACCGAAGGCTCGGCGATCCGCCGTATCGGCCATGAGCGCTGGCTGCGCAACCTCGCCGTGGCCTTGGGCAACGCGGCGGGCGAGCCGGCCGCGTTGCAGGCACTCAAGCGGCTGGCAAGCCATCCGTCCGATCTGGTGCGCGAGCATGTGCGCTGGGCCTTGCGGCGGCAGGGGCAGGCGGACTAGGCCAACACCGGCGTCACCAAAATGACCGTGACATTGTCCGCGCCGCCAAAAGCCAGCGCCGCCTCGATCAACTGCGTCAGACGCTTTTGGTTGTCGCGGGTCGTCGCCAAAATTTCCGCGATCAAATAGTCGCGGATGTCGCCGGTCAGCCCGTCGCTGCACAGCAGCACGGTATCGCCCAAGGCCAAGGTGCCTTCGACCTGATCCACGCGCACCGCATTGCCGACCATCCCACCCACGCCCAAGCCTTGCGAAATCACATTGCGCGAGGGGTGCGTGTACACTTCGTCCTCCAGCAGCATGCCCATATCCAACAGTGTCTGCACATAGGAATGGTCTTTGGTCAGGCAGCGCAGGGTCTTGCCGTTCCACAAATAGGCGCGGCTGTCGCCGACCCAAGCAATCCGGTAACGCAAGCCCTCCAACTGCAAGGCCACCACGGTGGAGCCCATGTGCCGACTGCTGCGCACCTGCTCGGAGGTCATTTGGATCATCTCATGCGCCATTTCAATCGCGTCAACCAGGCTGTCGCCTTGCTGCACGCTCAGCGGCACTTCTTGCACGACGATGGCACTGGCGACCTCGCCGGCCTGATGCCCGCCCATGCCGTCGGCGACGACCCACAGCCCAAGCTTGGGGTCGGCAAAATAGGCGTCTTCATTGCCTTGCCGGACGAGGCCCACATGCGTCCCACAGGCGTGATCAATCTTGATTTTTGAATTGTTCATTTAGGTCGCATCGCACACCGTGGCGGCCTTGGGGCCTTCCGTTGATTTAAGGCGGAAGCGGTGTCAGCGCCTCGCCAAGGCTTCCGGCTTTTCCGTCAGAATGAAATTATTGAACAGGCCCACGGCCCGGATATGCTCATCGCCCAGCGACGCCTCGTAGACGCTGAGGAACACATAGTCCTCGCGCCGCGTCTGCGCCGCGACCCAGCGGCTCGGAAAGCCGCCAAACACTAGGGCCGGGCTGGCTTGCAGGTCTGGCTGCTTGTCCGCCTCTTGCAGCGCCATCCGGTTGATGAATCCCTCGTAGTTGCCCAAGGTCGGGTTGGTGTAAGCCATCAAGCCCAACAACACGGCCAGCACACTCGCAAAGGTGATCAGCTTCACAGGGCAACTCCTTCAGGACAAGGTGGAAACCCGGGGCAGGCGACGCGCCACAGGCGGCAGGACTGACGCATCATAGCCGCCGGCCTGCAAAATGGGAACGGCATGCGCCGCCTCATTCGACCGGGCCTTAAGCTGGGCGACTTCTGCCGACACCTAATAGTTCTTGAAAATGGCCGTGGCACCCTTATATCGGCTCTTGCCGGTCATTTACCGGGGCGAGTATAGTCAATGCGCGCGGCCCGGCACAATGGCGATTCCTCCCGGCCCGCCGATTTTCCAGCCTGCCGCGCCACAGTTTCCCGCAGCCCCGGCAGATGGCGTAAAATCTGCTTCACTTTCAGCCTGCCCTATCCTCAAGATTCCTTGCCAGAAAATAGCGGAAAAGCAGCCGACCCCCGTATTATGTTGGAGATTGTTTGATGAGGTTCCACCTTCCGCTTGCCTGCGCCTGCCTGTTGTTGGCAGGTTGCCAATCCGCCCCGGTGGCGGACAAAGAAGCCGCCGCCCCCGACCAGGAATGGCACGCCTCGACGCTGTCCCCGGACACCATCGCCAAGGCCGACGCCGCTGTGCAAGACTACCGCCTGTGCCTGGCCCAGCAAACCCAGTCGCAAAACCAACAGCGCGGCGACCCGCGTGTCATCGCCAACACGATTTTGCATGCCTGCGAAGACCATCTGCCGGCCATCAAAGCCGCCTACGACGCCGAGAATGTGCCTGCCGTCATTTCGCAGCGTTATATTCGCAAAACCCGCAGCCAAGGCACGCAAAGCGTCCTGCGCGCCGTCTCCGCCGTGCAGGCGATGCGCGCGGCGGACGAGGAGGAGGCCGCCAACACCCCGCCCCCAACTAAGCCTGGCAAGAAAAAGTGACACCACGCCAACGCCTTACGAACGAGAGATACTGAATGAATATAGACCTGAGCCTAATCCCCAGCACGTTTGACGCCGTCCACGCCGGACTGGCGGCCACCGTCGCGGGCCTGTTGATCTTGCAAATCCTGTTCCTGACCGTCGCCTTCATCGCGCAGAACCGCAAGCCGCAAGCCTTGCCGCCAGCGCCGCAAGTGCCGGCCCCACTGCCCGCGCCTGTCCCCGCCCCCGAAAAGCCCGCCGCAATCAAGCCTGCGCCGGTGGAAGTCAAGCCCGTGGAAGCCCCCGCCCCCATCGTGCAGATCAAAACGGAAACCGTGGTGCTGCGCGAAGCCACGCCGGACGCGGCGTTGCAACTGCTGGGCCTGCTGCAAAAAGAAGCCCGCTTCCTCGACTTCACCCAGGAAAACATGGGCGATTACTCCGACAGCGAAATCGGCGCGGTGGCCCGCGTCGTCCACGAAGGCTGCTGCAAAGTGCTGAAACAAAACTTTGAACTGGCGCCGGTGCGCACCGAGGAAGAAGGCAAGCGCATCACGCTGGCCAAAGGCTACGACGCCGCCAGCGTCCGCATCACCGGCAATATCGTCGGTGTTGCGCCGTTCACCGGCACCCTAATCCACCGTGGCTGGAAAGCCACCGAAGTCAAGCTGCCTAAGATCACCGAAGGCCACGACGCCACCATCATCGCCGCCGCAGAGGTTGAATTATGAGCGACACCCCCCGTTTTTCCGTAGGCATAGACCTAGGCACCACCAACAGCGTCGTCTCCTTTTTGGAGTGGAGCCAGTGCGACGGCGAACACGCCCCGCTGGACGTGCTGCCGATCCCGCAGTTGACCGGCCCCGGCGCCGTCGCCGACAAAAATCAGCTTCCCTCGTTCATCTATCAGGCGCATGAGGCGGAACTGGCCGAAGGCGACATTGCCCTGCCCTGGGACGCCCACCCCGACGCCATCGTCGGCGAAATCGCCCGCCAAATCGGCGGCAAGACGCCGATCCGGCTGGTGTCCAGCGCGAAAAGCTGGCTGTGCCACAGCGGCGTCGATTGCCGCGCCGACATCCTGCCGATCCAGTCGCCTGAAGAAGTCCGCCGCATCTCGCCGCTGGCGGCGTCCACCCATTACCTGCGCCACATGCGCGACGCCTGGGACGCCCGCTTCCCCGACGACCCGCTGGCCGAACAAGAACTGGTCATCACCGTCCCCGCCTCGTTCGACCCGGCGGCGCGCGAGTTGACCGTCGAAGCCGCGCACAGCCTGGGGCTAGGCCAAGCCATCCTGCTGGAAGAGCCGCAATCCGCGCTGTACAGTTGGATTCAAGCCAGTGAAGGGCAGTGGCGCAAGGACGCCAAGCCCGGCGACATCATCCTCGTCGCCGACGTCGGCGGCGGCACCACCGACTTGTCCTTGATCGCCGTCACCGAAATCGACGGCAACCTCGAACTGAACCGCATCGCCATCGGCGACCACATCCTGCTCGGCGGCGACAACATGGACTTGGCCCTGGCCTATGTGCTGCGCGCCAAGCTGGAAAAAGAAGGCCACCGCCTACAGCCTTGGCAGATCCAAGCGCTCACTCACGGTTGCCGCGACGCCAAGGAAAAGCTGTTGGCCGACGCCGACGCCGAGGAAGTCGCCATCGTCGTGCCCAGCCGAGGCTCCTCGCTGATCGGCGGCACCCTGCGCACCGCGCTGACCCGCGACGAAGTCGCCGCCACCCTGGTCGAAGGCTTCTTCCCGAAAGTCGCCGCCGCCGACCGTCCGGCCGCGCAGGCGCGCGGCGGCTTGACCAAGCTCGGCCTGCCCTACGCCAAAGACGCCCGCATCACCGCGCATCTGGCCGCGTTCCTCGCCAAGCAAGTCAACGCCACCAGCGAACTGGCCGGCTTCAGCCCACCAGTGGACGCCCGCTTCATCCACCCCACCGCGCTGCTGCTCAACGGCGGCGTGTTCAAGTCCGCCTCGCTGGGCCAACGCCTGCTCGACGTGCTGAACAGTTGGCTGGCCGAAGACGGCGCGCCGGCGGCGCGGCTGCTGACCGGCGCCGACCTCGACTTGGCGGTGGCGCGCGGCGCGGCTTATTACGGCTATGTCCGCAAAGGCCGGGGGGTGCGCATCCGTGGCGGTACGGCGGCGTCGTACTATGTCGGCGTGGAAAGCGCCATGCCCTCCGTGCCGGGCGTGCCGACGCCGCTGGAGGCGCTGTGCATCGCGCCGTTCGGCATGGAAGAAGGCACCGGCGCGGAACTGCCGCACGACGAATTCGGCCTGGTCGTCGGCGAGCCGGTGCGCTTCCGCTTCTTCGGCTCCACCGTGCGCCGCGAAGACACCGTCGGCGTCCGCCTGGACTACTGGACGGATGAAGAACTGGACGAACTCAACGAAATCGAAGTCAATCTGTCGGCGGAAAACCGCAAGGCCGGCGAAGTCGTCCCGGTGCATCTCGCCGCCCATGTCACCGAAGTCGGCACGTTGCGGCTGGAAGCCGTCGCCACCGACAACCAGCAGCGCTGGAAAGTCGAGTTCGACGTGCGCGCCGGCGAGACGCCGATGCCTGAGGAGGCGGGCGATTTTGATGGGGAAGCGGATGCGGACGAAGACGCGGCAGAGTCAGCCGACAGCGCAGCCAACGCCAACGAGGACAACGCCAACCACGATGAACACGGCGGCAAAAAATCGTTTTGGCCGTTCAGCAAATAGCCTAAGCACCGCCGCCCGCGCCCAGCCATAACCGCCAAAGACGCCAAGGGCCAAAAGCCTTTGGCGTCTCTTTCCTTAAAGCAAAACTCGCGCTTTACTTATATAGACGTTGGCTTTTAAAACCGGCCAGCAATTTTCACAAGGAAACATACAATGGCAATACCCGATTTTCAATCTATAATGCTGCCACTGCTACAGCTTACAGTGGATGAGCAAGAATATTCGTTTAAAGGTACGACTGAAGCCTTGGCAAAGCAGTTTCAATTGAGTGATGACGAGAAAAAAGAACTCCTCCCTAGTGGACGACAAGGAACTTTCGCCAATCGGGTGGGCTGGGCGCGAACCTACCTCAAAAAGGCGCTTTTGCTCAATTCACCTAAACGTGGAATGCTCCAAATAACACCTAGAGGCATCGAGATCATCAAGCAAAATCCACCGTCCATCAATATCGCTTTTCTCGAACAATTCCCAGAGTTTAATGTTTTTAAATATGAAGCTAAAGACAAGCAGCCCCTTATAATCGACCCAACACCGTCTATCCAAACACCGGAAGAAGCACTCGACACGTCCTACCAAAAACTCAGAAAAGCGTTGGCCGAAGATCTGCTGAACACTTTGAAAGCCTGCTCCCCCAACTTTTTTGAAGGTTTGGTGGTGGATGTGCTGGTCAAAATGGGTTACGGCGGCACACGCCAAGACGCCGGCAAGGCCGTAGGTAAAAGTGGGGACGGCGGCATTGACGGCATTATCAAGGAAGACCGCCTAGGCTTGGATATCATTTATGTGCAGGCCAAGCGCTGGGAAGGCACCGTCGGACGGCCTGAAGTGCAAAAATTCGCCGGCGCATTGATGGGACACAGCGCGCGCAAAGGCGTGTTCATCACAACATCCAGCTTCACCAAAGAAGCCATCGATTATGTTTCCACGATAGACCGGAAAATCATCTTGCTCGATGGCGAAACCCTTGCCAACTTAATGATCGACTACAATGTCGGCGTGTCGCCAGTTGCCTCTTATGAAATAAAGCGGGTGGATTTGGATTATTTCAGCGAAGTTTGACTACCCCCTGATGCCCTATTTATTACAACTGGCAAAAACCCTTCTGGCAAGCCTCTGCGGCGGCTTTCTGCTGGCCGCATCGGCCTACGCCAACCCCGGCTTCGACGAAGCCGCACAAACCCTCAACGACGAATGGGCGGACGCTTTCTACCGCCTGCCGACCCCGCAGCAGGCCGACAAGTACCGCGCTTTGCTGCCGCGCATCCAAACGCTGAAAGAACAAAACCCGCAACGCGCTGAGCCTATCATCCTCGAAGCCATTACGCTTTGTACGTTGGCCGCCGCCGACTGGGGATTCGGCTCCTTAAGCCGTATCCGCGAGGCCAAGGAATTGCTGGAAAAAGCCATAGACTTAGATCCTAAGGCGATGGAAGGCACGGCGCTGATTACCCTGGGCAACCTGTATTACCGGGTGCCGGGCTGGCCGCTTTCGTTTGGCGATGATGAATTGGCGCTGCATTATCTGGAGGAAGCGGAAAGGCTTTACCCCGACGCGCTGGACACCAATTATTTCCTAGGCGATTATTGGCTGAATGAGGAAGAATACGACAAGGCGCTGCCGTATCTGGAAAAGGCGGACAAGGCAAAAGTCCGCCCGCATCAATACCTCTCCGATATGCGCGTCAAAGGGGAAATTGACAAGGCTTTGAAAGCGGCACGGAATCGTGACAGCGGACGCGGCGGCTTCTTTTCCGACATCACGCCGGCTTGGGGAGAATAACGCGGCAAGTCGCGGACAGCATCTTTAAGCCTTAAAGATACTGTCCGCAAGGGTAGCGGCCTTAGGCGATATTCTGCGCCGCCACCATGAAGTACAGCATCGGCAACGACAACATGGTGTTGAAGCGGCTGGTCAGCATCGCCGTCCGCGCCGCCGCCTTCTTCTCGTCGTCATCGGCGACCGGCACCAGCCCTAAAGCCTTTTGCTGGTTCG
The DNA here is from genome assembly GCA_046089945.1 of Candidatus Methylumidiphilus sp. Classification (GTDB taxonomy): domain Bacteria; phylum Pseudomonadota; class Gammaproteobacteria; order Methylococcales; family Methylococcaceae; genus Methylumidiphilus. Next base: position 4,756 of record JBJSYU010000259.1, on the reverse strand, counting down.
GCCAGATAATCATCCAGACGTTGTACGACATCAGCAGGCCCAGCCACATGCCCAGTCCGATGTACGTCGCCATGCCGCCCTTGAAATAGCCCAGCAGCATCGCATCGACGATGTAGCCGTTCATCGTCGCCACAATCAGGCCGGTGGCGACGGTGGACACCGCCGCCCAGCGGAACCAGAACAAGGCGGTCGGGGCAATGACTTTGCCGATGGCCGGTTTCTGCTTGTCGGGGATTTTCGGCATCGACGGGATTTGCACGAAGTTGAAGTACCACAGCAAGCCGATCCACATGATGCCGGACAGCACGTGCAGCCAGCGGAACAGGAACGCGCCCCAAGCGTGGCTAAGCTGCACGCTGCCGCTGGCGAAAGCCAGCAACAGCACCAGGGCCAGCCCAAAGCCTAGGGCATATTCGAGCTTGTCCAGGCCAAACTTGGCCAAGCCATGAATGGCTTTTAACACGAAATTGCGCATGATCTTCTCCGGGATTATTGTTGTGATGGTGGACAGCCGCGCCCCGTTTTAGGCGCGGCCCGGCACAGCGTATTGCTAAGCGCCCGCAGGCGCAAATGCCCGCCCGCCCCAGCCCCGAACAAACGCCGACGCGCACACCAAAAACCTTGTCTGTCAATTGTTTAGCCGCAAGCTGACCACCTCAGCCATGGCAAAGACTAAGGTTATTCACCGATGTCACGCAAGCGCCGGCGCATGGCGCGTCTATCGCGGCGCAGCAACGCCGCACCCGCGCAGACTCGGCGATGCTGGCGGATGATTCCCCACAGGCCGGCGTGTATCATTCCCCAAGCGCCCGACACCCCAACACGCACAAACCGCCATGGATCATGACCAAAGCTTCAAAAACCTGATACTCGACTACCCCGCGCAAGCGCTGGAATTCTTCGCCAACGTCCAAGATTTGGCCGAGGCGGTGATAACGCCCGTCCGCGAGGAGCAACTGCAAGAGAAACTCGGCAGCCACTACCGCCGCCTCGACGTGCCGCTGCAAGTCGAATGGCCGGACGGGCGGCGGGCCGGCGTGGTGTTTGTGGTCGAAGAGGAGACCGAGCCGAAAAACTTCTCCATCCACCGGCTGATCCATTACTGCGTGGATTTGGCGGAATTGCTGGACACCACGCAAATCGTGCCGGTCGTCGTGTTCCTGCGCGGCGGCCGTTTCCCGCACGACTTGCACTTAGGCGACGGCGCGGAGACTTACCTGTCGTTCCGCTTCATGTATTGCCAACTGTCGCGCCTGCCCGCCGAGCAATACCTCAACAGCGGCAATATTGTGGCAAGATTGAACCTGCCGAACATGCGCCACAAGAAAAGCCAAAGGCTTGCGGTGTACCACCACGCGGTGGAGGGTTTGCAGAACTTGGAGCCAAACAGCCACAGGCAGCAAAAATACATCGACTTCATCGACGCCTACGCCGATTTGAGCGACGGCGAAGTGGCGCAATACCGCGCCGAATACCTCAACGAAACCGGAGACAAGACCATGGGTTTAGCAGCGACTTTACGGCAAGAGGGCCGGCAAGAGGGCATACAAACAGGCATGGAGAGGGGCATCCAAACCGGGGAAGCCGCGCTGCTGCTGCGGCTGATGACGCTGCGCTTCGGCCCGCTGGCGGACAACCTGCGCGAGCGGGTGCAGGCGGCGGACGCCGACACGCTGCTGGTCTGGGGCGAGCGCATCCTGACGGCGGCGACGGCCGAGGAGGTGGTGCGGGAGTGACCCGCCGGCCTTGCGGCCCTGGCATGGAGCGCCGAAAACTGGAGTGCAAGATTTATCTTGCACAGGGTGCCAGCCCTTGCAAACATGCGCAAGCCGGGTGGGCAGGCGATAGAGCCGTCTGCCCACACTTATATCTACCCGGCCAAGCAAAGACAATGGCGGCGGAACCCGAAAAGACGGTTCCGCCCTGACACGGCGATCTTGCCGCCCAATCCAAGCACCTCCTTATTGACGATAGTAAAAACACCATGCCAATCAGCTTATCAAACTGGCTAGCACCAAAACGCTTCGCGCCAGAACTTGAACGCATTTATCAAAATGATTTGCGGCATAGGTTATTTAGGCAGGTCAAAATCGCTATTATATCTGGCATTGTTTTGACGCTGATTTTTACAGTATTGGATATCATGGATGCGGATATTGCTCCGCACGTATGGAAAGTGCGTTTGGTAGTGTTGTCGCTAATTTCAAGCTTGGTGTGGTTTATGCATACACACCCGCAACAAGCCATTTATCGATTAAATGTCATTACCATTGCCATGGCAGCTTATGCGCTCTTTGCGTTGCTATTTTTATCAGCGATGCTCATGCAAGGAAATATTGAGCATGGGAGGAGCCAGAATTTCGCCTATTTAGAAATTTTCAGCGCAAAAATGCTGGAAATTATTTATGTATTTGGCCCGTTAGCAACGCCTCTTGTGCCGGCCATTGTGCTGTGCGTCATTAGCAATATTCTGGTTTTTGCATTAGGAATTTATTTCGGTGTCTCTACATCTTTGCAAATTGAGGCGATGTTTGATTTGTTTGCGATATTATTTATAGGGGCATTATTTCGCCATCAATTTGAGTCATATACCCGCCAAGAATTTTTAGACAAGCGCCTAATCGAAGAAAAGCGGCGGGCTGCGGAGGTGATGGCACAAGAACGTGCGCGGTTTCTGCGCTATGCCAGCCATAACCTAAGGCAACCCTTGCAAGTGCTGATGTTCCAGCGCGACACGCTGAAAGCGGAGTTGGGCCAATCTGGCGAAGTCCCGTCGTCGGCGAATGCCGTTTTTCTGACGGTTTCCAATTTGGCAAAAGCGTTTGATAGTATTTTGGATTTGTCAATGCTGTATGACCAAGGCGCTAAATATCAACTTTCCACTATCGCGGTTCATGATATTTTGGAAAATATCGAGAGACAATATTCTGTGCTTGCGCAAAGCAAACAGATTAAATTTAGTCTCAATATTAGAAAAACGCCATTATGGGCGCATAGCAATGGCAACTTGCTATGGCAAATCATCAACAATTTGGTTGACAACGCCCTGAAATATACCTTGCAAGGGCAAGTTAAGGTAGTTGCCACACAGATCAGGGGCACAATCAAAATTTGCGTCGTTGATACCGGCATTGGAATTGACGACAAACATAAAGGCGAGCTGTTCAAAGAATTTCATCGCATTGAAAACCGTTTGGGGATTAGCGGCTTGGGCATTGGCTTGGCGTTTGTCCAAGAGGCACTGAGCCGCTTGGGTGAAAACCATCGCTTAAGCTGGAATTCCAAAGTCGGCAAGGGGAGCTATTTTTGCATGCGCATCCCCGCATCGACTGCGCTTGACGCTGGCGCATCACCGCTTGGCGGCTTGGGATTGGCTGAGGAAGTTGAGCCGGTCTACGACTTTGGAACGGGGAAAATGATCCTGCTTGTGGATGACCGGATAGAGGTCTTGGAAGAAACGGAGAAAGTGCTTTTGCGGCAGGGCTTTGAAGTGCTGAAGGCCGCGTCCGCGACGGAAGCGCGACTGGTTTTGGAGGGGCATATTGATTGCCCGGATGTGGTGATAACGGATTATGTTCTGGATGATGAGACGGCGGAGGACATCGTGCGCTGCGTACAAAACCTCTGTGGCAATATACCCATTATCGTGTTATCGGGTGAAATCAAAACTGGCGACAGCATTGCCATTTTAGGACAAACATTTATGTTGTTGCAAAAACCGATCAACGAGGCACAGCTTATGCGGGCGATTGCCAAGCATATTCCATCAAAGCCTGCCGAGGAAGCACCCGCCAAGGATTTGCAGGGCAACCTTTAAACCGCCTGTTAATGAAGCCTGAGCCGCACGATGCCTGCGGCTACCGCGCTGTGAGATACTCGCCACGCCTAGCGTCTGATTCAACCAAGCGCTATGGCATCCACTCCCGCCGAAACAACTCCACGATCAATTGCGCCTTGGTCTTTACGCCAAACTTGGCGAATATCGCGCTTGCTTGGTTTTTGACATACTGCTCAGATTTCCCCAGCGCTTTCGCTATGTCTTTATAGGACAAGCCCTTCACGATCCAAACCAGCAGTTCCCGCTGTTTGGTTGATAAATCGGTGTTGCTCAAATCCGGCAATAGCCTTTCTGACGGCGCACAATGTTTCTCAGTCCGCATCGCCAAGCGTGGCAGTACGGGCCTGCCTGACAGCACGGCCTCGAATGCCTCGCGGTAATCTTCTCGTGGGCCTTTTTGAATGACGCCCATCGCGCCTTTGCTGAGGCATTCGACCACCAATTCGCGGGTGGTGTCTGCGCCAGTGACTATCACGATGCACAAGGATTCAAACGCTTTTTTCAACGCCAACAAGGCGTGAAATCCTTGGTTGTGATGGTTGTGGAACTTCAAGTCCAAAAACACCAAGTCCATTGGGTTGTCATGCGCCAAGGCAATCGCTTCGTCACAATTTCTGGCCTGGAAAATGTGCAAATCTGCTTTCACCTTCGGCAGATAGTCCGCCAAGCCTTGGCGAAAACAATCATCGTCATCCACCAACAAGATATTCATAAAAGTCCTCTTTTTATAGTCGAAACAGCCATACACTGAGCATGTATCCCCTCTCCCCCGACCCCGGCCCCTCGTTTCGCTCTCCCCACAGGGAGCATGAGTATCTACACAGTCGGCAAGGCATTGATTTAACTCCCCTCCCCCAAGCGGGGGAGGGGTTGGGGGAGAGGGGCTTTTGGATGCCTGAAGTCCATGAAGTTCAAACA
>JBJSYU010000258.1:0-2984 GCA_046089945.1 Candidatus Methylumidiphilus sp. | reverse complement strand
CAGCAGCGGCAGGCGCACCACGAATTCGCTGCCCAGCCCGGCACCCGCGCTGTGCGCTTCCACCCGGCCGCCATGCATTTCGGCCAAGCTTTTGACCAATGCCAGCCCGATGCCCAAGCCGCCTTGGGCGCGATCCAACGTGCGCTCGGCCTGCGCGAACAGATCAAACACCGACGGCAGCATCGCCGCCGCCATGCCCACCCCGGAATCGCGCACGCGGATCACCGCAAACCCCGCCGCGCTCGACAAGCCGACCTCGATCCGCCCGCCGTCCGGGGTGTACTTCACGGCATTGTTCAGCAAGTTGCCCACCACCTGCTCCAGTCGGACGGCGTCGCCCTGCACCCACAGCGGCGCGGCGGGGCTTTCGAGGAGCAATTCGTGGCTGTGCCGCTTGGCCTGCGGGCGGGCGGTCTCCACCGTATGCGCCACCACCTCGCGCAAATCCACGACCGCCAGCCGCAGCGCAATCTTGCCCCGGCTGACCCGTGACACGTCCAAAAGCTGGTCCACCAACTGCTTGAGATGCCCGCCCTGGTGCCTGACCGTGGCGCCGGCCCAGCGCACCAGCTCCGCGTCCTCCGCGCCACGCTTTTCCAGCATGTCGGCGGCAATCATGATCGGCATCAGCGGGTTGCGCAGTTCATGGGCAAGCATGGCGAGAAACTCGTCCTTGCGGCGGCTCGCCTCGCGCAGCGCCTCCTCGGCGTGTTTGCGCTCGGTGATGTCGAAGTTCACCCCCAAAAAGCGCCGGGCCGGCCGCCCGTCGGCGTCGCCGGCGACAAAGCGGCCGCGGGCGGCCAGCCAGCGCTCCGCGCCGTCGGCGCGCACGATGCGGAATTCCTCGTCCAGCGTCCCGGTCTCGATAGCCTGCCGCCAGCGGCCCCTCAGCGCGGCCAAATCGTCGGGGTGGACGAAGCCGAAAAACGACTCCGGGCCAGCCGATGCCGCGTCGGGCTTCAGACCAAGCAACTCAAATTCGACGGCGTTCCAGCATGCCTCGTCCGTGTCGAGGTCAATCTCGAAAGTGCCGACCAAGCTGGCCTCCAGCACCAGCCGCTGCCGCTCTTCGCTGGCGCGCAGCAGGTTTTCCGCCTGTTTGCGGGCGGTGATATCGACATGGGTGACGATGGCGCCGCCGATTTCCGCCGAGGGCTTGATCGCCTGCATCACAAACCAGCGGCTTTCCGTCGGCGAGTCGCAAGGATATTCCAGTTCAAAGCGCGCCTCTTCCCCGCGCAATACCGCCTCGATGCCCCGCGAGACCTGACCGGCCAGCGCGTCGCCGTCGCCGGCGGCACGGCGGCAGACCTCCAGATAATCGGCGCCCACGGCGACTAGGCCGGTCTCAGGATCGCCGTTTTGCTCCGCGAACTGTAGCCAAGGCCGGTTCACCGCCTGGATTCTGCCGCCGTCGTCCAGCACGGCGATGTGGGCGGGCAACGAGTCCAACACGCCTTGCTTGAACTGCTCGCTGAGCCGCAAAGCCTGCTCCATGCGCTTGCGCTCGGTGATGTCGCGGGCGATTTTCGAGACGCCGATGATGTTCCCGGCGGCATCCCGCACCGCCGACACGGTGATGGCGACGGCGATGGTGGCGCCGTCCTTGCGCCGCCGCTCGGTTTCGTAATGCTCCACCGTCTCGCCGCCGCGTATCCGCGCCATGACGGTCATTTCTTCGCCAATCCGCGCGGGCGGCACGATGCACGAAAAGGTGTGGCCCAGCATTTCTTCTGCGCTGTAGCCGAACAGCATTTCCGCGCCACGGTTCCAACTGGTCACCGCGCCGTCCAGATCCTTGCCGATGATGGCGTCCTGCGAGCATTCGACGATGGCGGCCAGCCGCGCCCCGCTCTCCCGCGAGGCGGTGGCAATGCGCTCGCGCTCGGCGGCGAAGCGCGCCTCGGCGACAGCGGCGGCGGCCTGCGCCAAGGCGCGGTGCATGGTTTCGGTGATGGCGGAAATCATCGCGCAACTGAACAGAAAAACCATGATGCCCAGCCAGGCCGAAGGCTGGGCGATGGCGAACGTCCCGACCGGCTCGATCCAGAGATAATCCGCCAGCGCAACCGCCAGCGCCGCCGCCAACACCACGGCCCGCCAGCCGCCATACAAGGCCGCGAACATCACGGCGGGGTAAAACGTCACGAACGCGACTTGCGTCCCCAGCGCCTGCAAGAACACCAAGCGCAGGCCGGCGGCGGCAAGCACCAAGGCGGCGGCCACGCCGTAGCGGTGCCAAGCCTCGTTGTGCGCCCGCCCCAACATGCGCCTCGGCGCACCCGCCCCGCGCGCCGCCGTCAAAGCAGCGGCCAGCAGGTAAGCGCCGCCGGCGTACTGCGCCAGCCAACCCGTCCAGCCCAACAGGCTGCCCACGGACGGCTGCAACAACAGCCCCCACAGCCCGGCCGCGATCAGCGCCAAGGCTAGGGCATACCACTGCGCGAAGACCGACAAGGGCGGCTGCGCCGAACGCAGCAGCGCCACGGCGAGGGCAAGCAAAGCGATGGCCGAGGCCAGCACGAACTGGCGCACCGGCGTTCCGCCCGTCCCCTGCATGAAAAAAATCGGCAACCAGCCCAAGGACGCGGCGCAAGCCACGAAACCCACCGCCACCACACTGGCCGCATACGCCGCAGCCAAGCACGGGCGCGGACGGCGCACGGAAAAATCCCAGCGCTGCGCACAGGCCACGCCCGCCAAATGGCACAGGGCCGACACATAGACGCAGGTGTCGTGGACGGTCGCCGCCAAATTGGCGTCGAAGCCGCCGACCGCCACGCCGCGCAGACCAACGACGCTGCCAGCCAGTCCCGCAAAACCCCAAAACAACGCGCCGCAGCCCAACAGCAGCGACCCCGGCTTGCCTTCGGCCAGAAAATTGCGGCCCAACCGATAGGCGACGGGCAGCGACAGCAGCGTCGAAAACAGCAGGTTCACCGCCATCAACTGATACGGCCACCCGTAGGACGCGCGCCAATCCG
>JBJSYU010000257.1:0-7596 GCA_046089945.1 Candidatus Methylumidiphilus sp. | reverse complement strand
GAAACTCTCGTTGGCAATCCTGCTTGCGTTCGGCGTGAGGTACTGGAAGGCCGGCGTGATATTGAGCCACGGGGTGACCTGGAAGTTGTAGAAGACCTCGACGGCATTGCCGCTGCCCTGGCCCAACAGCAGCCGCTGCACCGGGCTGATGGTGCTGCTGGCGCCGGCGAAATACCAACCGATGCCGAAGGTGTCGCCCCGCTCCCGTCCGAAGGGGCTGTTGCCGCCGATGCCGAAACTCACGTAAGAGTCCAAAGGACTTGGGTTGTCGGCGCCGATGGCCGCGCGGCCAAAGATGCCCCAGCCCCGCTCGGAACCCTCCCCCCCATGAAACAGATACTGGTCGAAGCCATAGTAGAGGGTATAGGAATCGTGCCGGGTTCCGGTTCCCTGGCGCACCGCCGGAGGGGGTTCGCCGGGGGGCATGGGGCCTGGAACGGGAAGGGTGCGCACGAGGTGCTTATAAACGAAGCCAATGTGATGTTCGCCCGGCAGATCGAAAAAATGCGTGTCTGCCCTGACTTCGCCCTGGACATACAATCCTTTCGAGAACAGCGTGCCCAGATCCATGAATTCGTTGATGCGTTCTGTGGCGTCGAAGACTTGAAGTCTGGCATTGCCCCAGTCCTGCGGAGAAAAGGCACCCATCGCGATGGTCGTATAAGGCAAGGATTCCAGATAGGTGGGGCTGCCGATGAACCCCTGGTTGATGAAGTGGCTGCTGCCATCGCCGCCGGCAAAAATGTCCTGGTCGAAGGCGCCGACCATTTCGCGCTTGCCGGCGAACAAGACCAACCGCCGCGAAAGCGGCTGCGTGTAGAAAAAACTCGTCACGATGGGGACTCCCATATCATCGGGAGTGGGCGGCAGAACGGAGGGGAATATGGCGGGAGGGTTGGTGCCGGTTCTAAGCGAAACGTTGCCGAATTGACCGAACAAGTGTTCGGCGCGCACCAAGAGGCGGCCATGCGGCAGGCCCACGAGCTTGTCCAGATCGAACGTCAGATCGTATTCGCCACGGCCGGTATAGTCGAAGGCGCCGCCCTGGCCCAGCGGGGACGGCACCGGCCGGTTGATGCCGCCGGTAATGCCGAAACCGAAATGGGTCACCCGTCCGCTGAAGGTGACACCGAAATCTTCCATTTTGGAGCGCAGGCCAAACCAGTCGCCGGTGAGGGTGGGACGGTTCCACAAATCGCCGTCCTTGCCCACGGTGCTTTGGCTCTGCGAGGGTGATGCCGTCTCGCGTTCAATCTGTGCCTGTTCGGGCAGCGGGCTAACGGGAGAGTCAGCCGCCCAACATTGGGAACTGCCCAGCAACAACATCGCGGCAAGTTGCCAGCAGCCAAGCGCTGGCTCGCCGGTCGTTCTCCCGAAACTCGACCGCAAAGCAATTTGTTTCAACATAATCGACATCGTGATGACATCCCATGGTTTGCTGGATGGATGAACTGTTGCCAGAGATCGGCGGGGTTTGCGTATTCGGTTATTGCGTCCTACGCGCCGGAGAATGGATGGGATTCAACGCGGGCAGATCATTCTTCCCTATCTGCCGTTTTTTTAGATTAATTCCCGCGCCGCACGTCTTCTTCCTAGGAAGTATTGTCGGCTTGCCGCGAGGAATCGGTCGATGGCTTGCGAGCGGCCCACAGCAGAACCGGGACGGCCGCGGCGACCGCCGCCACCAGGCTGATGGGCGGCAGCAGCCAGGGCCAGGTGTCCGGGGACAGCCACCCTCGAAGCCCCAGCACGACCAGGTGCAGGACGACGAGCCCCAGGCACACGTATCCCATCCTCTGGCTCCGCTTCCATCGAATCCCTCCGATGGCTTTCGGCATCATGGGTAGCGTGGTGATCGTCGGCATGACAAGCGCCCAAAGGGCAAAGACTCCGACGACCAACCCCAATTCCCCTTCCACATTGAGGCGGCCATCCTCGGAGAAGTACTTGGGGAAGTATGCCGGCGTAATCAAGCCAAGCGAGGCGATGGCATGGATGGCGGCCAAGGAAAACCCCGCCAATCCGCAGAACTTGACGACGACCAGTTTCATCCGGGGGTCGTCGTTATGCCAGCGCAGAATTCTGCCAACCAGATACGAACACGCCACCAACAGCGTGGCGGCCAGCGATATCGCCTTGTTCATGATGAAAAGCGGAAAGTGGCTCCACGGCACTCCGCTGGCGATGTGGTAGCGCACAATGGCGTAAGCCAGTGCGGCGCCAAAAACAACCCCCAGCCACCTCGCCGTTGTGGGTTGCCAAAGCCGATCATTGGGAAGGCTCATGGCATCATTCCTGCCGCGCACAAACGGAATGCCGACGCCCCAAATGCTTCATTCTTCCCCCTTGGCGGAAGATTTGAGGAACAGACACAAAGCCCCAATCACCAAGGCAATGGCCGCACCGCCCTGCAGCAAGGCCAGCTTGTCGGCCGCTTCCTCGGCTTTGCCGAGAAAACCCACCGCCAGCGCCACCACCAATATCCCAATGATCTTGTTTTCGAGGTCGGCGAGCTTTTCGATTTTGACCCGCTTGAGGATCTGGCTTTCTTCTTGGCTGATGAACAGCTTGTAAATGCCGACGGCGACGATGTAGCTGATCGCCCCGACCAGAAACATATCGATGGTCTGGATGACGGTGATCGTCAATTCCTTGGCGGTCCTCGCGGAAAACCCGCCTTGTTGCAATAGCGCCAACTCTTGGACTAGAAGCGTGCCCAATCCGGTGATGACCACGCTGAACATCAGCAAAAGCGAGCCGATGACCGGCAGCACCAGCATGTATCGGCTGTATTCGAGGATTTTTCGCAGCATGTGCATTCCTTCAAATTAAAAAAATAGTGGCTTGCTGGGTTTGGACACCCCGCCCGTCGGCTGGAAAAACCGGCGGGTTTGTGGTCAGCGCGCCGGGCCGGAACCGAGCCACATCAGCAATTGTTTAGCCTGTGGGTCGGCTTGGAGCAATTGCTTTAGAAGGGGAATATACGGGGCAATCATCTCCGTGCGGTCTTCCCGGCCCGCCAGTTGAACCAGCAAGTAAAGGTTATTGCGTTCGCTTGGATGCGCTTCGAGTCTTTTCTGGAGGAACGCGAATGCCGCTTTCTTGTCGCCCTGGGAATACAGTCCGACCGCATAGGCATAGGCGAAAACCCGGTCATCGGGGGATAGCTCCGTGGCCTGCTTGAGTTCTTTCATGCCTTGCGCGGTCTGCTTCTGCCTAATCTCGGAAAGGCCCTTGGCATAATGCAAAGCGCCTTCACGGGGCAGCAGCTTAAGGCCCCGGCCCAAGGTTTCATAGGCTTTCGCTTCGTCTCCCAGCTCCCGGTAAGTGTCGGCGAGGTTGGCATAGGCCTGGGTCAGGCTGGGCTGTATTTGCAACGCCGCCTCATAGTCCTCGATGGCTTTTTCCCGATTGCCCAGCTTCGAGGCAACCCCACCCGCAATCATCCGCCACTGCGGACGGGAGGCGTAAATCCTCGCTGCTTCCTGCAATTCAGCCAAAGGCTTGGCGATTTGTTGTTTTTGCCTCTCGTCCAGGGCAGGGTCGAGCAATAACCTCGCCGCCTCGATGCGCACATTGCGCTCAGGATCGCGCAATAAATGCTCGGCCAAGGGCCAGCGCTGGGCAATCGGCAGATTCTCGATGGCTGAAAGCGCGCCTAGGCGTTCAGCCACCGCATCGGCGTGCAGGCCGGTTTTGACCTCATCCGCTATCGCATAAAGAAAACCTCCCGCTTCGGCCAGCAGGCTGCCTTTGACCACCGGCGGTTCGGTCGGGTCGTGCAGGACTTCCCGCAAGGCTTGCTCCGCGCCGGCTTCGGTCGCCCGGACTTTGTGGAAGGCTTCGGCAAACCGCTGCAAACCCTGGGCGTCACGGCCCAGCCACGTTCTAACCGCATTCGCTGCCCACGCCGCATCCTTTCCGCCGTGGCATCGGGCGCAGGCATTGGGCACGCCGTAACGCTCGCTAAGGTCGGGCCGGGGCACCCGGAAGCTATGGTCGCGGCGGGGATCGACCACCATGTAAGTCTTTTGCGGCATGTGGCAGTCCACGCATTTCACCTGCCCGTTGTCGGCATGGTGATGATGGGCCGTTGCCTCATAACGGCTGGCCTCATGGCATTGCAGGCACACCGTCTGCACGTCGCCCCGCAGTTTCAGGGCATGGGGTTCATGGCAATCGCTGCAAGTGACGCCTTTGGCGAACATCTTGCTTTGCCTAAAGGAATTGTATTCGTAGACCTCGTCTTTGATCTGGCCGTCCTCGAAGTAAAGCTCAGGCCTGAGCAAGGCGGCCAAAAAGTGCTGGTCGAAACCCTCGGCGGGGATAAATTCGTTGGTCAGCGCGCTGCGGCGGGCATGGCAGACGGCGCAGGTTTTAAGCTCCGCGCCTTCCTTGAACGATAGCGAAGTCGATTGGTGCATCTGCTCAATGCGCCCCGGCTTTTGCCGCCCGGACACATCGACGGCGAGTCCATTGCCTTCGTCTTTGCGCTTGAACATGGCCCCAACGCCCGATTGATGCTGGGCCCATTCGACATGCTTGGAACCCGGCCCGTGGCAGGCTTCGCAAGCGACGTTGATTTCATTCCACTGCGTATTGAATTGGCCGGTGTCGGCGTTGAAATTGTGGCGGACTTGGGTGGAATGGCAGTCCGCGCACATGAAGTTCCAGTTCTGGTAAGGCCCGGTCCAGTGCAGCGGATCGTCATGGCCGACTTTCTCGTCCGGGTATAGATGGAACCAGCGCTGGCCACCCTGTTGCTTGTCACGGCTGTCCCAGGCGATGGAAAGCGCCTGCATGCGGCCGCCGGGAAGTTCGATCAGGTATTGTTGCAGCGGCGTCAGGCCGAAGGCATATTTGATTTCGTAGTCGCTTGGCTGTCCGCCGGGGCCGTCGGTATTGACGAAAAACTTGCCCTCGCGCTGGAAAAACCGTGAGACCACCCCGTTATAGCTGAAACTGGCGTCCTTAAAATCGCCAAGCACTGTTTGCGGACTTGGCGACTGCATCGACAGCGCGTGGTGCGAGCCTTTCCAGGCATCATATTGCGGGCGGTGGCACTCGGCGCAGGCCGTGGCACCGACATAGCCGGCCTTGGCAAGGGATTCGGCCGGGTGGGATGGGCCCTTGGCTTGCGGACAGAACTGCCAGTAAAGCCAAGCCGCGATGGCGGCGACGGACAGCAGCAAGGCCAGCCCTATGAGAATTTTTTTTCGTTCGGCCAAAACGTTTACCACTATCGGGTCAGGCTAAAAAAACCGTTCATTGCAAAGCCACGCAGGCGGCGCTGAAGCCGTTCCCTTGGTGATGAAACAAGTTTCGGGATTTGGAGAGAGTGCGTAGGCAAGCCTGCCGTCCAGGCATTTGCCGGTTACGGCGACCAATACTCAACTTGCTTGCGTATCCAGCTCCTGTCGTCTTCGGGCATCGCAAAGGAGCCGGTCGCGCGGCAACTGGTCATGCGCTTGGCGATATTTTCGCGCCAGCGGTCAAATCCGTCATGGACGTCCCCCCAGCGCGCGGTGGGGTTAAGGGTCGATCCCAGGGTTCCAACCACCTTGGACATCGCCGCAAACAGACGCTCCCCGGACTGCGAGTCGACGACTTCCATTTCACCGGCCAATTCGCCGAGGAAAGGCCATTTGCCCGTGCCCATGCCCCATAACGTGGTCGCTTCCCAGACGTAAGGGGCAAGCGCCATGGCATTTGCCACCAGCACCCTGGCCTTGACCGCCTCGGTGATAGCCCCCCTGACACGCATCACGCCGGGACCCGGTGTGTCAACGATTTCGAATCCGGCCTTTTGCATGCCGTCATAGACGGTGCCCCAGCCCAAGGTCACCAGCATTTTCTGGTCTTTGGGATCGAGCTTGGACAGCGGCGAATCGTCAGTTTTTGCCCAAAGTGTCGCCTCATCGATGATGACCTTGGGGTAATTCCGGCAGTCGGCCTTGGGGTTTACCTCGACGAACAACGCTTCATTGTTCGTGCCTTCCTTCATTTGGGAATAATCCCCCAGAAAACCCGACTGCTCCATGCGGCGGGATTCTTTCGCGCCACACCCCGACAAGGAAAGCGCGAAGAGCATGATTATGATTTGAAAAGACAGTTGCTTGTGTTGGCTAATGAGGCACATGGCAAATCTCTGGATTTTTTGATATTGAAAACGCTGTAAAAAAACCTATATAAATTTTCAAGCTACCGGGGCTTGGCGCAGTGCCATTCGCCAGGGAGGCAAGCTTTCAAGATAGCCGCCATCTGCACAGGCAGAAGAGAGCCGAGGGCGTGAAAATGAGTTTAATACGGAATCGGCCATAGTTTCCGGCTTGGAAAAGCACATCCTGCTGCGGGCCGAGGCAAAAGCGATATCCAGACACCGATCAAAACCGCCTGGCTCATCGGGCCGGACGCCGCGCCTTTGCATGTTAAGAAGCCATTCAAAACAGGCCGGCCCCGTCCGATGGGGCGGGGCCGGCTTAGGCTTCAGGGCTTACTGAGGGGTTGGGAAGCGTTCGCCCAACGACTTCAGCATTTCCATCGCCTTCATGGCTTTCAGCGAGTTGTAGTTGATGCCGCCGGCCGAGAGGCTAGAACCCTCTTGGAACGGATAGTCAGGAATCGTCGCGAAGAAGGTTTTGATCTTGTCCTGAATCGGGACGAACAGCCACATATTGTCGGCGTACCAGCGCAGGTAGCCCATCGAGCCTTCCTCGTGCATGATCTCATACGGGTCCGCGCGCAAATTGATAATGAGCGGCCAGTTAGGGACGACCCGCTCGCCAGTCGCTATATTGCCCTTTACAATCGCAAAGTGGACTTTCCAGTCATTCCAGCGAACGGCGTTCAGCTCGCCGCCCTGGCCGAAATAGTAGATGCTGTCGCGCGGCGCCTTGTCGGTTTCGCCTTTGAAGAACGGCAAGTAATCATAGCCATCCAGATGAACCTTCCAGTTCTTGCCGTTCGCCTTGTAGCCTTTCTTGACCTTCTCGACGACATCGGGCACGCCCGCCGCGTCCAGCAGCGTCGGCAGCCAGTCTTCGTGCGAAATCAGATCGTTGTAGACCGTGCCGGGCTTGATCACGCCGGGCCAGCGGACGACCAGCGGGATGCGGAAGCCGCCTTCCCAAGTGGTGCCCTTTTCGCCGTGGAAGGGCGTGATGCCGCCGTCGGGCCAGCTTCCCGTCTCCGCGCCGTTGTCGGTGCTGTAGATCAAGATGGTGTTGTCGTCGATGCCCAAGTCCTTCAGCTTCTTCAGGAACAAGCCGACGTGGCCGTCGTGTTCCGCCATGCCGTCAGGATAGAGGCCGATGCCGGTCTTGCCCTCGGATTCCTTCTTCAAGCGCGTCCAGACGTGCATGCGCGTGGTGTTCATCCACACGAAGAACGGCCTGTTCGCCTTGTTGGCGCGGTCGATGAAATCCAAGGCCGCAGTGGCGAATTCCTCGTCCGCCGTCTCCATCCGCTTGCGGGTCAAAGGCCCGGTGTCTTGGATGCGACCGTCGGCGTAGGAGTGGATCACGCCGCGCGGGCCGTATTTCTTCTTGAACTCGGGATCCTTCGGGTAATCGGGGTTCTCGGGCTCCTCCTCGGCGT
>JBJSYU010000256.1:0-5133 GCA_046089945.1 Candidatus Methylumidiphilus sp. | reverse complement strand
CTGTGGCGTCGCGGTTTCGGCGGGCGGGCTTTGCATGACCGAATAGACGATCCCCCAAGCCACGATTGCCAGCCCGAACGCCGCCATGACCAGCGTCAGCCAGCCGGTCACGCCGAAGCCCTCGCGCCACGAAGCTTTGACGCGGCGGCGGGCTTCCGCCGCAGCCTGTTGCGCCCTGCTGTCCGCTTCGGCCTGCCGTGCCCGCGCCTCCGCCCGCCGTCGCGCCTCCTCGGCTTCCCGTGCGCGCGCCTCCGCCTGCCTGCGGCCCTGTTCCGCCCGGCGCTGTGCCTGTTGCGCTTCTGCCTTGGCGCGCCTGGCGTTTTCCATTTCCATGCCGACCTTGCGCCGCTCGGCTTCGGCGTTGTCGGGGCCGGCCGTCGTCCGACTGCGGTCGTAAAGGCTGCGCCGCTCCGGGTTGGACAACACCGCGTAAGCCTTGGTGATTTCTTCTGTGCGGCGCTCGGCCAGAGCCTGTTCAACGGGGTTTTTGTCGGGGTGGTATTTTTGGATCAGCCGCTTGTAGGCCGCCCGGATGACTTCGGGTTCGGCGTTGGGGTGGATCTGTAGGATTTCGTAATAGTCTTTCGCCATCGGACGTTGCCGTTAGCCTTTTATGGTGTGGATTGCGCGTTTATTGAAATGGGCGCGGGGCGGCAAGGATAGCAGAAAGACGGCCGGCTCTGCGGCGGGGAAGCCGGTTTCTGTCCGCGCCGCCGGCTGGCTTTGGCCTGGGCGTTGGCGGCGACCGTGTTGCAAGCGTTGCCGCAGGTCAGGCCGCCGCTTGGATGAGCGCGGCGAGCGCCCGTCCGGCGTTGGCGATGGCGCCATCCCAGTCGCCAAGGCCAGGCTGGCGGAACAGCCTGACAGTGGGGTACCAAGGGCTGTCGTCCCGATCCAGCAGCCAGCGCCAGTCGGGCATGAAGGCCAGCAGCAGCCATGTCGGCTTGCCCATCGCGGCCGCCAAGTGGGCGACTGAGGTGTCAATCGTGACCACCAGATCCAAGTTGGCGATCAACGCCGCTGTCTCGCCAAAGTCGGTGAGGTCGCCGCCGAAGTGCGCAATTTCTGGATGTGCCTGCAGCGTCGGGTTGTCGGAGTCCCGCACCTCTTGCTGCACGCTGATGAATTGCGCCGGCCCCGCTGCCAGCCTGGCAAATTGGGCCAGCGGTATCGAGCGCGCGCGGTCGTTGATGTGCGCCGTGTTGCCAGACCAGGCCAAGCCGATACGCGGCAGTTCCGTTGCGCCCAGCTTGGCCCGCCAAGCATCGATGCGCTCAGGGGCGGCGGCAAGGTAGCCAGGGTCGGCGGGGATGGTGTCGAGTGTTGTGCCGAAGGCCAAGGGCAGGCTAAGCAGGGGGCAGTGGCAGTCGAAGTCCGGCAGCGCCTCGCCGCGCACGAATGTCTGGCTGACGCCATCCAGTTTGGCCAGCAGCGGCATTAGCCCCGGGGTCTGCACTTCCAGCAGCACGGTAGCGCCGGCCGCCGCCACATGCTTGGCGTAGCGGCAGAATTGAATGGTGTCCCCCAGCCCCTGCTCGGCATGTAGCAGGATAGTTTTGCCCCGTAGCGATTCTTCGCCCAGCCAAGGCGGTTGCCGGAAATCACGCCTGAGCGACGCGAACGCCTCGGTTTGCCAGCGCCACTCATGCTTTTTCCAACCTTGCCCGAAGTCGCCTAGGAGCAGCCGGATGAGGCTATCGTGCCAGTGCGGGTCGGCAAGCCCGGGTTGGGCCTGTGCCGCTTGCGCATAACAGGCAAGCCCCTCTTCGATGCGTCCGATGGCGCACAGCGCGGCCCCTTGGTTGTTTAGCGTTTCGGCGTCGCCGGGTGTGGCGCGTAACGCCTGCTCATAGCTGGCCAGGGCTTCCTCAAAGCGCATGAGGTGGTGCAAAGCGATGCCGCGGTTGGCAAGCGCCTTGCCGTAGTCCGGCTTGATCCGCAAAGCGCGGCTGTAGAAGCCCAGGGCATCTTCATAGCGTTTCAAGTCTTGCAAGACTCTCCCCGAGTTGTTCATTGCTTCGACATAGTCGGGCTGTAGCTCCAGGGCGCGGCCGAAGCTGGCCAGGGCGTCTTCGTAGCGCCTCAAGTCCTGCAGCGCATTGCCAAGGTTCAAGTGGGCGGCGGGATGGGCGGGGTTGGCGGCGAGCGCTTGGCTGATCAGGCCGACGGCCTGCCCCGGACGGCCTTTTTGAATCATCACGACCCCAAGCAAGTGCAGCGCGTCGAAATCGTTGGGGCGCAACTGCAAAATTGCCCGGTACAGCGTTTCCGCAGGCCCCAGCCGCCCTTGCTGGTGCAGGGCGATGGCTTGCCGCAGCTCATCCGAAACAGCGACAGCGGCCTGCAGCCGCGCTGGCTTTTCTTGCTTGCGCCGGTCGTAAGGCAGAATGGGGGGGTGTTTCTTCATGGTTGCGGGTCGGTTGTGGTGGTTAAGTGTTGCGGAGCGGGCCATTGCTGCGCGGCGAGGGCGTTGGCCGCGGCCGCCACGACGCCGCCCCAGTCGCCGGCGGCAGATTGGCGGAACAGCCTGACGGAGGGATACCAAGGGCTGCCGTCCCGATCCATCAGCCAGCGCCAGTCGGGCACGAAAGGCAAAAGCAGCCACACCGGCTTGCCCATGGCGGCGGCCAAATGAGCGGACGAGGTGTCAACCGCGATGACCAGATCCAGGTTGGCGGCCAGCGCCGCCGTGTCCTCGAAGTCGGCCAAGCGGTCGCCGTAGTGGGCGAGACCGCCGTGGCTTTCCCAGAACGCCGCGTCTTCCGGGCGCAAGTCCTTTTGCAGGCTGACGAACTGCGCCGGGGCCGACAGCAGCGGCGCCAAGCAAGCCAGCGGCAGGGAGCGGTTGTGGTCGTTCTTGTGCGCCGGGTTGCCCGACCAGGCCAAGCCAATGCGCGGCAGCGCGGTGTCGGCGAGCGTGGCCCGCCAGTGGCGGACGCGGCCGGGGTCAGCGCGGAGGTAAGCGGCTTCCGCAGGGATGCTGTCCAGCCGCGTGCCGCAAGCCAACGGCAGGCTGAGCAGCGGGCAGTGGCAGTCAAAGGCGGGCAGCGCATCGCCCCGTGAGACGACTTCGCCGACGCCTTCCAAACGGGCAAGCAGGGCGCGCAGCGATGGCTGCACCTCAAGCAGCACCCGCGCGCCCTGCGCCGCGACAAGTTTGGCGTAGCGGCAGAACTGGAGGGTGTCGCCCAAGCCCTGCTCGGCATGCAGCAGGATGGTCTTGCCGCGCAGGGATTCCTCGCCCAGCCATAGCGGCTGGCTGAAGTCCCGTTTTTTTGCGGTGAACGTCTCGGCCTGCCAGCGCCATTCATATTGGCGCCAGCCCGCTTCATAGTCGCCGAGCGCCCGCAGCAGCATGCTGTGGTTCCAGTGCGCCTGCCCATAGTCTGGTTTGGCCCGCGTGGCCTGGGCGTAGCTGGCCAAGGCTTCCGCCGGGCGTTGCAGGCATTGCAGCGTGAAGCCACGATTGTTGAGCGCCTCGGCGTAGTCCGGCCTGCTGCGCAAGGCGCGGCCGTAGCAGTCCAGCGCTTCGGCGAAGCGGTTTTGGCCGTGCAGAATGATGCCGACGTTGCAATGGGCCTCGGCGTAGTCCGGTTTGAGCCTGAGCGCATGGGCGTAGTCGCGCAGCGCGTCATCCGCGCGTCCCAGAAGATGCAGCGCCGTGCCACGGTTGTTGAGGGTTTCGGCGTTGTCGGGTTGCAGGCGCAGGGCGCGGCCATAGCACTCCAGCGCGTCTTCCGGGCGCTTCAGATCCAGCAGCGCGTTGCCGCAGTTGTTGAGCGCCTGGGCATGGCCGGGATTGGCCCGCAAGGCGCTCTGGTAGCTGGCCAGGGCGTCCTCCGGGCGCTTCAGGCCGCGCTGCGCGTTGCCCAGGTTGTTGAGCGCGTCGGCGTCGCCGGGCTTCAGCCGCAAGGCTTGCGCGTGGCTGGCTAGGGCCTCCTCCCATCGGCCCAAGTCTTGCAGCGCGTTGCCCCGGTTGTTGTGGGCGTCGGCGTAGCCGGGCCGCAGCCTGATGGCGTCGGCGTAGCAGGCCAGCGCCTCCTGCGGGCGGCCGAGGCCGCGCAGGGCGTTGCCCTGGTTGTTGAGCGCTTCGGGAAAGTCGGGCTGCTGGCGCAAGGCGCTCCGGTAGCAGGCCAAGGCTTCCTCGGCGCGGCCCAGGTTCAGCAAAGCGTTGCCTTGGCCGTTGAGCGTGATGGCATCGTCCGGCTGGAGGCGTAGGGCCTGCGCGTAACAGTCCAGGGCTTCCGCAAAACGCCCCAGGCGGCCCAGGGCGATGCCGAGGTTGGTGTGCGCGGCGGCATCGCCCTGCGCCGCCGCCAAGGCTTGGCGGATAAGTTCGATGCCGCGCGCCATGTCCCCTGCCGAGAGCGCCTGCAAACCCGCCTGGTGCAGCGCGTCGAAATTCGGGCCGAGGGTTGCGGAGGATGGCGCGTGGGGCTTGCCCCGCCGTGCCGGCCGGGGCAAGGCGCCAGTCCGCACGGCGGCGGGCGGCGGCGTGGCCCGGCCAGTCCGCAAACGCAGCCGCAAGGCCTCGCCGACTTCGGCAATGACGCTGCCCCAGTCGCCAAACGCGGGCTGGCGAAACAACCTAAAGCTGGGATACCAAGGGCTGTCGTCGCGGTCTTGCAGCCAGCGCCAGTCGGCGTTGAACGGCAGCAGCAGCCACACCGGCTTGCCCAGCGCGCCGGCCAGATGGGCGATGGCCGTGTCCACGGTGACGACCAAGTCCATGTTGGCGACCAAGGCGGCGGTTTCGGCAAAGTCCGAGAGCGCGCCGCCGAAGTGGGCAATGTCTTTGCGCTTCTTCAGCGCCGCTTGGTCGGCAAGGCGCACTTCCTTTTGCAGGCTGACGAACTGTCCGCGCCGGCCTGCCAAGGCGCCGAGTTCCGCCAGGGGGATGGATCGGCACAGGTCGTTCTTGTGCTTGGCGTTGCCCGACCAGGCCAGGCCGATCCGCGGCCGCGTTTGATTGCCGAGCCTAGCGTTCCAGGCGTGGACGCGGCCGGCGTCGGCGTACAAGTAAAGCGGCGCCGCAGGGATGGTTTCCAAGCGTGTGCCGAAGGCCAGCGGCAGGCTCAGCAGCGGACACTGGCAGTCAAAATCCGGCAGCGCCTCGCCTTCGGCGAATATCTG
>JBJSYU010000255.1:0-16109 GCA_046089945.1 Candidatus Methylumidiphilus sp. | reverse complement strand
GCAGTTTCCGGCTTAAGGAAAAAAACCACTGCGCGGCCTGGGGAGGGTCGAAGCTCGATGCACCACAGGGCGGAAGTGGGTTATCGAGCGCCGTTGGTGTTGACACCCCGACCGAGCCTGGCGGGCTTTAGCCGTCGCAGCGCTCCTCGGAGGGGTGGTAAATGCTTTGCGGGCCTAGGACAGTGCCTGCGCCCGAATGTTCGGCGTTTGAACCGAAACTGTGATTTGCGGCGGCATTATAGCGCCAGAATCGCCAAACGGCGAATTTGGCGTTAAGGCTTGGCTGCGGCGAGTTGCCGCAGCCCCGCTTCGGCCCTGGCCACGCTGTCGGCGTCGGCGTTCAGCGCGACGACGCGGCGCAGGTTTTCCGCCGCCGCCGGCAGGTCTCCGCGCAGTTCCTCCAGCCGGGCGGCGCCCTCGAAGAATGCGGCCTTGGCCGAGGGCGTGTACGCATCGGGCTTGGCTTCGATTGGTTTGCGCAGGCGGTCGCGGGTCGCTACGGCCCGTGCCATCGAGCCGAACATATTGACCTCGGCATCGGTGCTCAGTTGGATCATGGCGACGGTGAAATTGTCGGGCGCGGCGGCGGCGGCGTCTTTCAGTTCGGACAGGCAGGCCCAGACGCCGTACAGCTTGTCGAAGCCCATCAGCCACGGCCCGGCCCGCCCGGCGATTTTGCAGTCGTTGGCGGCATGCCAGGCTTTCGCCTCCATGTCTTGCGGATTTTCCTTGACCGCCTGATCCAGCAGCGCGTCGGCCTCGTCGATGTGGTTGTGCAGAAAATTCAGCCGGCCCAATTCGACACGGCTGTCAACGTCGTTTTGCGCGGCCAAAGCCTGCAATTGGCTGGACTCGGCCGGCGACCAAGGGGTTTCGGGGAATTCTTTGGCGCAGCCGGCCAGCAGCAGGGCAGCGGCTAGGGTCGGCACAATCGATTTACGCATGGGGTTGAAGCTCCTTAACATGGGTTTACAAGACGAGGACGATGCCTGAGTAAAGGATAAATTCGTAGGGGATGGCGCCGGTTTCGGAATGGGCGGCGGTGCCGTAATACTGCCCGCCGAGCAGCAGGCCCAGCGATTGGCCCACTGGATAGTGCAGCAAGCCGCCGACTAGGACGCCGGCGTCGTCGATGCCGTAGCGGAAAAACGCCTTGACTTCCAAATCGCCGATCAAATGTTCGGTGGCGACGCGGGCGAACAGGTAATTGCGGCCGATGCTGCCGAGCAGGCCGTTGGCTTCGCCGAGAAAGCTCGCCGCCTGCCCGACCTGGGGGCCGGTCAACTGCGCGGTGGACAGCAGCCCGGCGTTTTCCAATTGGCCGAACTCATGGCTGCTGTAGCCTTCGCCGTTGTAATAGTATTCGAGGACGAAATTGGTCAAATCTTCGGTGGTGTATTGCCCGCCGATCAAAAACTGCGGCCGCCACTGCGTGTTTTGATCTTCTTGCAGCGTGTAATAGCCGCCCGTCCCGTTCAGATTGCCGACGAAGGTCGGCAACACCGTCCGCCGCCGGTCGCGCACGCTCAACTCGGCATGCAGTTCGAGCTTGTCGCCCACCGTTGTCGAGTACGAGCCGCTGATGAAATTCAAGTTGTCCAGCAGGGCGTAGGTCAGCGCGACATCGCTGCTGGAAAACTGTTTGCGCAGTTTCAGCGCCAGCGAGCTGGTGTAGGGCACGGCATTGCCGTAGAGCTTTTCCCGCGACTTGTCGCTGACGTAATAGGCGGTCGCGCCGAAGCCGTCCTCGCCCGTCCAGTCGAGGCTGGCGAAAACGTCGCCGGTGCGCTTGAAGGAAATGACCCGATCCACGAAATTCAAATCGCGGTCTTGGAACGGGTTGCTGGGGTTCCAGATGTACCCAGGCCCCCATTTGAGCAAGTCCACGCCGCCGCTCAGCACCAGATTGCTGGTGATGTTCCAGTCCAAGGCCGAGGTTTGCACATAGAAATCGCCGCGCCCGTTGCTGTCGGCCAGCCGCGCCTGCCCCCAGTAGTCGCCGCGCAGCGTGACCGGGCCTTTGCTGTATTGCGGCGACAGGCGCAAGCCCAAAAAGCCCTCGTGTTCGGGGTTGTTGACAATCAAGCCGCGCGGGTCGAACACACTGTCGCCACGGGCGGGGGTGTACTGCCAAGACGCCTCGGCCTGGACGCGCACATCCACGCCGACCGCATCGAACGCGCAGGCCGCAGGGCTTGCCGCCGCCAACAACAGCGCGGCGATCACTAGGGCAGGGTGTTTCATCTGATTTTGTCTAGGGCTTGGGCGGTGAAGCGCGAAGCGGGCAGTTCGGTGACTTGGAAGTTGGCGTATTCCATGATTGTCTTTTTGCCCTCGGTCAGCGGGTTGACGATTTCCAGCGCCATCAACTGCTGCTTGCCGCCTGCGCCGGCCAATTTTTCGTAGCGGGTGTAATAGGCGGTTTTCAGCAGCTTGCCGGAAATGGCGAAAAACTCCGCCTTCAACGGGCGCACATCGTCCACGCGCACCCACAAGTCCAGTTTGTTGTAAGTCGCCAAACTGTCCGGCTTGGCGGTTAGTTCCAACACATGGCAGGGAACGCCGTCCACGGTTTCCTGGCGCAGATACGCCGGGTCGTAGTCGCCGGAGAAGTCGGTGCTGGCGACGTCGCCGTTCGATGCCTCGCCAAGCAGGCGTTGCTGCGGCGTGATGCGGATCGGCTTGCTGCTGCTTGGCGAATGGAACCACAGATTGTTTTGATCCATCAGCAAGGCCTTGCCGCGCTCGCTGGTGGGGTCGGCGTAAATAATCAGCGAGGTGTGCGGGTTGAGGATCTCGCCTTTGAGCAGGAACACCTTGTCGTCCTCGCCCGGCTCTTTGCTGTCGAGCTTGACATCGAAGGTGAACGACTTGCCTTTGAAATTGCGGTATTCGTCGGCCTTGGCCAACAGGTCGGAAGCTGAGGGCGGGCTGGCGGGTTCTGCGGCGAAGACAGCGGCGGAGGATGCCGCCAGCAACAGGGCGACCGCGAACAGGGGGGCTTTAAACATGGGAAGTCTCCAAAAGTGGGTGTTGATTAAACATGCCGCAAGGCATCGACGATGGCTTTTCTGGACGCCTGCACCGCAGGCACCAGCGTGGCGACAAAGGCGATCAGGCCGACGGCGGACACCGAGGTCAGCCAGATCATCGGGACATACAGCAGGCGCAGCGGATAGCCCTTGGACGAGCCGGGCGGGGCGGGCATCATGATTTGCAGGCTGTTGACGATCCACGTCACGGCGATGCCGGCCACGACGCCGAGCAAGGCGCCGAGCAGGGCCAGCATCAAGCCTTCCACCAGGAATTGGCTGACGATGCCGCCCCGGCGCGTGCCCATGGCCCGCAATGTGCCGATTTCAGAGGTGCGCTCCATGACGGTGACGATCATGGTGTTGGCCACGCCAAATAGCACGACGACGTAAATCACCAGATTGATGAACAGGAAAAAGCCGTCGTACAGATCCACCACCTTTTGGTAAAACGTCGCCAGCGTGAACCATTCCGCCCATTCGACGCCCAGCCCAAGCTTTGGCGTCTGCGCTTGCAGTTCGGCGATGACGCCCGGCAGCGTGGGGGTGTCGTCGAGCAGCACCACGACGCTATCGACCGACTGCGTGTTGAGCAGGCTTTGCGCCTTGTCCAGCACCATCATCATCGCCGCGTCGTCGTATTCCTTGGCGAAGCTTTGGAAAATGCCGACGACTTTCACGTCCACCGCGTTCATCACGCCGTTCACCGTCGAACTGAGCAGGGTCAAGGTGTCGCCGACTTTGGCGTCAATGCCCTGCGCCAGCCCCTCGCCCAGCAGCACGCCGTCCGGCTCGGCGGTGTCCAGGTCTGCCCCGTCGATCAAGGTCAGCGCGGAATTGATGAGGGATTCGGTGTCCGGCTCCACGCCCCGGACTAGCGCCGCCCGGCTGTTCTTTTCATTGCCGATCAAGCCGGTGAACTCCAGCCGGCTGGAGGTGATTTGCACATGCGGGATGGTTGCCAGCAGCGCCTTGGTTTTCTCGGCCAGCGCCGGCGGCATGCGGTAGCCGTCGGGGTCGCGGCGGTGGTTGGCCTCATAGCCGGCCTTGTGGAGTTGCACATGGCCGTACTGGCTGCGGATCACCGACTCGCGCAGGCCGATGTAATTGGCTTCTACAAAGCCGCCAAACAGGATGATGCCGGCGACGCCGGACAAGATTGTCAGCATGGCGAAGAAGGAGCGCCGTTTGTGGCGCAGAATGTTGCGCCAAGCGATTTTGATTAGAAACATAGGTTGCGCTCTCTTAATTTAAAGCGGCGGGGTCATGCTCCAGCAGGCCGTCGCGCAGCATGACGCAGCGTTCGGCTTTGCCGAGCAGTTCCGGGTTGTGGGTGCAAATGATGACGGTCGAGCCATGGCTGCGCGACAGGCCGAGCATCAAATCCATGATGGCGTCGCCGGTGGTGGAATCGAGGTTAGCGGTCGGCTCGTCGGCGATCAGCAGGCGCGGGCGATGCACCAAGGCGCGGGCGATGGCGACGCGCTGGCGCTGTCCACCGGACAGTTCATTGGGGAAATGTTGGGCATGGGCGCCAAGGCCCACCACGTCCAGCATGTCTTTCACCTGTGCGCGGCGTTGCCGGACGTTCTTGCCGCCGTTCAGCAGCAGCGGATATTCGACGTTTTCCAAGACGTTCAGCACCGGCATCAGGTTGAAGTTCTGGAACACGAAACCGATGTTGCGGGCGCGGAAATCGGACATCTCGCGGTCGTCGGCCTGTGCCACGTCCTTGCCGCCGATGCTGACGCTGCCGCCGTCGTAGCGGTCTAGGCAGCCGATGATGTGCAGCAGCGTGGACTTGCCGCTGCCGGAGGGGCCGCCTAGGAACACGCGCTCCCCCTCGTCCACGTCCAACGACACCCCGCGCAAGGCATGCACCGCGCTGGCGCCCATTTCGTAAGACTTCCGCAAATTGTTGACTTGGATAAAACTCATGGCATGAAACTCATGGCTGTGGATTAGCAGGGCGCTGGGCGGACATGCCGTCCAATGGCCCGGCGCATGGAAAAATTCTCACACACTAGCGGTGCTGGCCGCTGTTAAGTATTACCCTAACGCCTCTCAAGGCGACATTAGGGCGCTTTCGTCGCCCTACGGGCGGTGGACGCCGAGGTGCTTGAGCACTAGGCGCGCGGTATTGCAGCCAGAGGTGAAGGCGCCTTGGTAGCCGCCCATCGGGAATGTCCACGCCCCGGCCAGGAACAGGCCCGGCACCGAGGTTTTCGGCTTGGGCCGGAGCAGCGTGTGGCTGCGCAGATCCGAGAAATAGCCGAACATCGCCCCGCCGGGGTTGCCGGTGTAGCGCTGCATGGTTTTCGGCGTGCCGGTCTCGCAAATCTCCAGCCGCGCCCTGAGGTCTGGCACCACGGCGGCGAGCCGGTCGATCAAGTGCTGCTCGACTTCGGTCTTGGCCTCGCGGTATTCGGCGGCGTCCATGCGCAGCCAGCGTTCTCCGGTGGCGACCATGGTCGCGTGCAGGATGGTGCGCCCATCTGGGACGTGGTCGGGATCGGCGCGGTTGTGGTTGGCCAGCGACACGAATTGCCGGCCAAACTGCCCGTTTTCGACCGCCTCCCACTCGGCGGCCGGGTCGTACTGGCCGGTGACGAGGCGCAAGCGTTCAAGTTGCGGCACCGCCCCGCGTATGCCCAGGTAAGTCTGCACATAACTGCCGCCGATCTCATGTCCGGCGGCGGCGTTGAGCGAATGGCGGGCCAGTTCGGGCTGATCCAACAACTGTTCCAGCGCCACCTGCGGGGCGGTGTTGGCGACGACGACCGGCGCGTGGAAGGTGCCGTGGCGGTGCGTCTCCACGCCACAGACGCGCCCGTCCGCCGTGAGGATGCGCTCGACCGCATGGCGCAGATGCACCGCGCCGCCGCGCTCGCGGATATAGGCCATCAGCGCCGCCACCAAGGCGCTGCCGCCGCCGACGATATAGCTGCATCCGCCGCAGTGGTAGCTGGCCCACATCTGCGCGAACGGCAGCGCCGCCAGCCGTTGCGGCGGCGTGCCGAGATAGCCCGACAAAATGCAGAAGATGTTAATCAGGCGCTCGTCGCGGACATGCTGGCGGACGCAGTCATCGATAGTCAGCGCCAAGCTGTTGCGGGCGGTGGCCGATATCTTGCCGTCTGCCAACTCGCCCAGTTCAATGACATGCTGGAACAAGTCGCGGATGCCTTGGCGCTCATCGGGAAACGCCGCCGTCAGGCGTTGGCGGTAGCGCTCGTGCGCGGCGGGCACCAGCACATCATGGCGCGGCCCGACCGTGCGGTAGGCCAGCCGGAAGCGGCGCACGGCCAGCCGGTCAAGCAGCCCCAGGCTGTCCAACAGGGCATGGAACGGCCGGCCCGGCCGCATATCGCCCAACTGGTGCATGGACACGTCAAAGTCATACACCGTCCGGGTGCCGCGCACCCGGCGCGGGAAGCTGTGGGCATGGCCGCCTGGCAGGCTGTGGCGCTCGAAAACCAGCACCTTGAGGCCGTCTTGGGCGAGTTTTGCCGCAGCGGCGAGGCCGCCGATGCCGCTGCCGACGACAATGGCGTCGGCGTGGCGTTGTGTGTGGATGCTCATGGGGAAATGTCTTGATTGCCGCAGGCGGCCGTCGCCCTAACCCTCGCCCCACGGGGCGAGGGGGCTTTAAATTAAGTGATAAGCCCGTCGCTCACATGCAAAACCTGGCCGTTTATCCAATGCCCGCCTTGTGCCAGATAGGCGATGTTGTGCGCCAAATGCGCCACGCTGCCGGGTTTGCCCATGCCGGTGGCTTTCAGCATCATGGCTTCCGCAGGCGTGTAGGCGACGGCGGAATCCATGCCATCGATCAGGCCATGGCAGATGATGTTCACCGACAGCCTGTGGCGGCCCAGTTCTTTGGCGACGCTTTTGCCCATGCCGATCAGTGCTCCGCCGACGGTGGATGTCGGCAGCAAACCGACACGCCCGGCAAAGCCGGCCACGTCGCAGACCAGGATGAACTGCCCGCCGGCGCCGTCTTTGATGATCCGGGGGGCGAGGCAGCGGACGACCGCCAGCAGGCGCCGCGTGGCGTCGGCCGCCGCGTCGATGATCGCGTCGGGGTCTGCCGGCCCGGCGGCGGTCTGGCGCGTCGGGTCGCAAAACACCACGGCGTCGATCCCGCCCAAACGGGCGTAAGCCGCCTCGGCCACCCGCTCCAGGCCGGGGCCGTACAGGCCGGCGTCGTCCGCCGCCCAATCCGCCGCCATGGCCAAATGGACATCAGCGCCCAGCCCCGCCAAGTTATCCGCCAGCGCCGGGCCGGCCTCGGCGGCAAGCAGCAGAATGCGCGGATGCGTCACCATGTCACCAGCCCTCCGGTCACGTTCAGCACGGTGCCGGTGACGAACGCCGAGTCGGCGGAGGCCAGGAACAGCGCGGCGCCGGTCAGGTCGGCCGGCAGGCACGTCCGCTGTATCGGCGTGTTGCCGGCGATCATGGCCTGCGCGGCGGGCTTCATGCGCTCGGCCAGCCCGCCCTCGACCACTTGCGGGGCGATGCAGTTGGCCGTCCAGCCCTCGGCGGCGATTTCCCTGGCCAAGCTTTTGGTGTAGGCGATGACCGCGCCTTTCGCGGCGCCATACAGCGAGCGCATCGGCTGGCCGACCAAGCCGGTGATGGAGGTGATGTTGACGATGCGGCCGGCCTCGACCGCGCCGCCTTGGCGGCGCATCGCCTCGCACAGGTAAACCACCGGCCCCAAATTGCCGCGCATCACCGCGTCGGCGTCGCGCTCGGACAGCATCAGCACCGAGTCGTCGCGGGAGAAGCCGACGCAATTGACCAGCACATCCACCCCGCCAAGCAGCCCGCAGGCGTCGGCGAACACCTGTTCGGCTTCCGCCCTGCTGTCCAGCGCCCCTTGCACCGTGTAGGCTTTAGCCGACCCGCCGCCGCTGTTGATGCGTGTTGCCAGCGCCGCCGCCGCCGCGCCGCCGGCGTGGTAGTGCAGGGCGATGCGGGCGCCTTCGCCGGCCAGACGCTCGGCGATGGCCGAGCCTATGCTGCCGCTGGCCCCGGACACCAACACCCGGCGACCTTCCAGCGCCCGGCGCGGGCCGTCCCGGTCGCGCAGTAGCGCCTTGGCCCGGCTCATCCAACTCTGTGCATATGCCATTGCCTTAAAGTCCTTATTTGTTGTCGGCGACGGTTTTTTCCGCCACCGCCAGCTTGGCTTTGGCGTCGGCCACATAGTCCGCCGGGCAGGGCTTGCTGGCGCACAGTTGCAGGTAATACTTGAAATCTTCGACGGCAAATTTGGTGCGCATCAGAAAGGCCGGCAACTCCAGGCTGTTGTAGGCGCGGGTCAGCCGCACCACGGTGTTGTCGGGGGCTTGCTGGATGGCTTTGTCGAGCAGGCGCGTGCCGGATTTGACGAAGAAGGTCTGTTTGCCGGGGTCGGTCTCAAACAGGGCTTTCATGGTGATGACGCTGCCCAGCCAAGCGGTGATTTCCGGGTCTTGCGGCTGGAGCTTTTGCGCCTCTTTCAGATAGCGCTCGGCGGTTTCCACCTGGGTTTTGTCAGGCTTGACCCGGCTCAGTTGGTGCAGAATGATGCCGGCCGATTTCAGCGCGGCGGCATCGTCCGCCTTGGCTTTGAGGGCGGTTTCGTATTGGGCCAGCGCGGTTTTCGCCTCAGCGCCCCGGAGATCCTGGGTTTCGGTGGCTTGCGCCGACATTGCGGCCAGCAGGGCCGCGATTAACACTAAGCTGCGTTTCATGGGGTCGTTCTCTTGATTGCTAAATTTATGTTGGCCGGATTGCTCAGGTTTTCGGCGCATTGGCCGGGTCTTCCAGAATGATGCGGGCATCGCCGCTGGCTTCCATGCCCGTCCACACGGCGGAATACAGGCCGCAAATGCCGAAGGAGTCGCTGTGGGCGAACACGATGTTGCCGAACGGCTGCTTGGCGGCGTCCACGATGGCGTCCATGCCCGGCGCACAAGACACCATCGGATGGCCCCAACGATTCAAATGAATGCGCTCAATTGCCCCCGGGCTGCCCGGCACGATGGCATGCAGGTCGGCGACGATGCGCGCCGCCAGATCCTTAGGGCTGGCGCCGTACAGTTCGACCCGGCCGGCAACGCCGGAGTAGGGCACGTAAACCGTCAAATGGCTGCTGCCCTTGGGGTCGCGGTTGTCTTTCAGCCAGTCGGCGGCGACGATGAAGCGGCTGAAGCGGTTTGCGCTGGCGATCTCGAACGCCGGGGCCAGCCGCTTCGACAATTCCACCTGCGCCACCAAATAGGCGTTGTAATGGAAATGGCCCAAGGTTTCGGCGCGATCCTGCATCAGCCCTTGCACAGCATGCTTGGCGTAGACCTTAGGCACCGCCATCACCGCGCAGCGGGCTTCGATGGTTTGCGCCGAGCCGTCGGCGAGGATGCCGGTTACCCAGACTTTGCCGTCCGGGCGGTTTTGCACATTGACCACGGTGAACCCGGTCAGCACTGAGCCGGGTCGGGCTTTCAGGCAGCGGTCGCGCAAAATCTCGGCAATCGCCCCATGCCCGCCGGGCAGGGTGTAGGCCGGCGCCATCAGCGTGGACAGCACATACAGCCCCGTCCACGCGGAAATATTGTCGCCGCCTTCGCCTAGGCGCGAACTCAGCAGCAGGTTTAAAAAATGGTTTACCGGCCCCGGATACGCCTTGCCGTCCAAATGCTGCTTCAAGCTGATGCGGTCAAGCTGGCGGATGGCCGGCTTGTTGTCGGTGCGCGGAAAGAAAATGCCTTCCTTCGGGCGCAGGTAAGCCGCCAAGTCCTGGCCGGCGTGGCGGAAGCCTTCGCGCTCTTTGCGCGTGAACGGCAGCTTCTGCCAGCCCGCCCCCAGCGGGTCGGCAACCAGTCGGCCATCGACGTGGTAGGCCAAATGGGTGCCTTCGATGCGCTCGAACGGCACCGCCAACTCGTGGAAAAAGTCGGTGAACGGGGCCACCGCCCCTTGGCTGACAATCGCGCCCAACGGGTAATGGATGCCCCGGCTTTGCCTGCGCCTGGAGTTGCCGCCGACCTCGCCTTCTTTTTCCACCAGCAGGGCGTCGAACTCGCCCAGCCGGTGCAGCGCGGTCAGGCCGGAGATTCCGCCGCCGACGATGACGACATCCTTGCGCAGGCTAGGCGCGGGAATCGGAAAACGGCCGCCGTCGCGCAGCTTGTGGGTGACGTCGAAATGGTCGATCTCGTCAAAGCCTTCCGGCAAGGCCAGCCGTTCTGGTTCGGGCCGCCCTTTGGCGTCGATGCGGAAACTTGCCCCGCCCAGGCCCAGCCCGCCAAGCAGCGCCAGGGTCTTCAGTGCTTGCCGCCGATCCATCATGGCGTCAACCTCACCTGATAGTCGCCTTTGGCGACCAGCTTGCCGTCGGCGTTGACATAGCGGCAGGCGGCGTTGGCATGCGTGCCGTCCGCGGCCGGCTTGAGTGTGCATTCCACGCGGACACTCTGCCCCGGCAGCACCGGCTCGACAAACTTGTGCCGGACGATGGCTTGGATGCGGCAGGCGCGGCCGGTCGCCGTGGCGATGGTGTCGCGGGCAAACGCCAGCAGCAGCACACCGGGCAGGATCGGATATCCGGGGAAATGCCCGGCCAACACCGGCTGCTCGGCGGCGATGGCGAAAGTTTTGCCCAATGTTTCACTAATAGTCTCCATGCCTTAGCCCCCCATCACGCCAATCTTGCCGGCCGCCAACAGCAAGCCGTCTTGGCTGGCGTTGAAGTCGCCGACGCTCATCGCGCCAAAGCGGCCTTCGACGCGGACTTGGATTTGGATGTCCTTGCCGGGGTCGGCGGCGGCGTGGAATTCCACTTTGTCAAAACTCAGCAGCAGGCGTTGGCCAGGGCTTTCAGGCCGCGCCGGGCCGGTGGACATCACCACGCCTAGCACCTGCGCCGCGCCTTCCAAAATCAATTCGTCAGTCAAATGGTCGCCCGTCCAACTGTCCCACAGCACGGTGTCTGCGGGCAGGCGCACTTGGCCGACGCCGGCCTCGCCCGGCGTGGCGACATCGATGCTGTCCGCCAGCAAGATCGGCGCGCGGTGCGGCAGCATGTCTTCAATATCCTTGCGTTCCAGTCTCATGGCACACCTCAACTTAAGCGGCGCAGTCCACGACCAGGGCGATCTGGCTGCCGCCGACCCCCGTGCCGTGGTGCAAAAAGCGCGGCGGCTGGCCGCGCCGGGTTGCCAAATTCAGCAAGGGCCGTATCGCCGGGTCGTAATCCTGCGCCGCGTCCATCGCCGGGATGACGCCCTGTCGCCCGCAGGCCAGCGCCAGCGCCAAGCGCAGCACACCCGAAGCGGCAAATTCGCCGGTGTAGGCTTTGATTGCGGTGACTTTGGCGGAAGCCTCGCCCAGCACCGACGTCCATAATTGGATGTCGGCGGCGTCCAGCGTCCTGCTGCCGTTGGCCGGGCTGGACACCCAGTCGATATCGGACAATTCGCGCCCGGCACGCTGCAAGGCTTGGTGTATCGCCGCTGCGCCCGCCGCCGGCGACAGGTCGTGGCTGTACGGGTCGCAGGCCGAGGCATGCAGGCCAATGCCTTCGATGGTTCCCAAGACCGTCGCGCCACGGGCGGCGGCGGCGCTTGCGGTTTCCAGCAGCAAGGCGGCGGCGCCTTCGGCCAAGTTGAAGCCGCTGCGGCGGCGGGCAAACGGGCAGGCCGGGTTTTCCGCGTCAGCGTCGAGCAGCAGCAAGTCGCCGAAGCCCTCGGCCAAGGCTTGGCTCAGCTCGTCCGCGCCGATCACCAGCACACGCTCGGCCATGCCTTGCCGCAGCATCATCGCCGCGTATAGCACTGCCTGCTCGCCGCTGACATCGACGCCGGTGACGGTGGTGTTCGGCCCGGCCACGCCCAGTTCGATGGCCGCCATGCCGGCGCTGGCGTTGTACACGGTGTTGGGGAAATGGATCGGGCTTAGCCCGACTATGCCGTCGCGCAGGAATTTTTTCTGGTGTTCGACGACGCTGCGCAGCCCGGAAAAGCCGGTGCCGACCAACAGGCCGCAGGTGCGCGCCAACTCCGGCGGCAGTTCCGCCTGGGTGAGCGCCTGGCGGCCGGCGGCGATGGTGAAGACATTGATGGGGTCCATGCGCCGGGCTTTGTTGGCGTTGACGTATTCCCCGGCATTGAAGCCCTGCGCCGCACCGTGCAGCCGCGTTGCGCCATGCTGCGCGTTCTGGCGCACGCCGCAGGCTTGCGCGGCCAAGGCTTCGGCGGCGGCGTCCACCTGGGAACCGAGGGCGCTGACGACGCCGATGCCGGTCACGACAATTTTTTCGCTCATGGGTTTGCTCCTAAAGGGTCGAAAGTCACGCCGCGCTTCGGGTCGAACCATGCGCCGTGCCCTGGCACGACGAAATCCGCCAAGGCGACGCGCTGGCGCGAGCGCAAAAGTTGCTCGCGGTTGTACACAATGAGATGGTGGGCGGTGGTCTCCGCCTGAAAATCGTCCAAGGAAATCACCGCGTCGCCGGCAATCAGGCAGACGCCTTGCGCGGTCTCCACGCGCAGCCCCAGTTGGCCGGGGCAATGGCCTTCCAGGCCGACCGTCCGCGCATGCGGGGAAATGTCCGCATCGGCTTCATGCAGCTTGAGCGTCACGCCCGGCCCCAGGCTGTCGAACTGGTAGCGCGGGTCTTGCGCCAGCCGCAGGAATTCGCGCAGAAACACCGGCGCGATCAACTCGTGGCTGTCTTGCAGAAATTCCCGGTAGCGCTTCGGTTCGTCCTTGAAGCGCATCAGCTCAGCGATGAACTGCTGCTCGGCCAGCGGGAAATGCACTTGCCAGCCGGCGCCGAACAGTGGCGCGTAGTGGTCAAAATGCAAATGCGTGAAATAGCTGTCGGTGATGGCCTCCACGCCAAAGCCCGCCGCCGCCCAAAGCGCCGCGTCGATTTCCGCCAAGCTGGCGAAGCCGCCGGCGTCCACCAAGATGCGGCGGGGGCCATCGACGAACCAGGTCGCGCTGGCCCGCAACGTCATCCGCGACGGCTTGTTGAGCCGGAAGACCTGCGCCAGTTCAGACACTTAAGCCACCGTCCACGACAATGACTTGGCCGGTCATGTAGCCGTTTTTCGGCGCGGCCAGAAAGGCGGCGACTTCGGCGACTTCCTCCGGCGTCCCGGCGCGTCCCAGCGGGATGGTCTTCAGCAGGGCTTGCAACTGGTTTTGGTTCATGCCCTCCAGCATGTCGGTCTCGACAAAACCCGGCGCCACGGCGTTGACCGTGATGCCGTAGCGGGCCAGTTCGCGGGCCAGCGAGCGCGTCATGGCGATGACGCCGCCCTTCGACGCCGCGTAGTTCGCCTGCCCCGGTGTGCCGACCAGTCCGCTGATCGACACGACATTGACGATGCGTCCTTGCCGCCGCTTCATCATGTCCTTGACCACGGCGCGGGTGGCCAGGAAGGTGCCTTTCAGATTGGTGTCGATGACGTCGTCGAACGCCTGTTCGGACATCAAGGCCAAAAAGCTGTCGCGCAGGATGCCGGCGTTGTTGACTAGCACTTCCACCGGGCCGAAGTCGGCGCCGATGGCCGCGACCATCGCCTCAACGTCCGCCGCGCTGGCGACGTTGGCGGCATAGGCGCGGGCTTCGCCGCCGGCGGCGCGGATTTCCTCGCACAGCGCCTCGGCCTTGTCCGGGTTGCTGTGGTAATTGACGGCGACCTTGTCGCCGGCCAGCGCGAGATGCTTGGCGATGGCGCGGCCGATGCCACGCGAGGCCCCGGTCACCAGGGCCACTCTAGGTGCGGATTGCATGGGGTTTAACCTTGATAGCGTTGAAAAATCAGCGAAGTGTTGTTGCCGCCGAAGGCCAGCGAATTCGACATGGCGTAGTCCATCGCCAGATTGCGGGCGACATTCGGCACGCAGTCGATGCCGCAGTCCGGGTCGGGCGTCTCGAAATTCAGCGTCGGCGGCGCAAACTGCCCGTACAGGCTCAGCACCGTCGCTGCGGCCTCGATGGCCCCGGCCGCCGACAAGGTGTGGCCGATCATCGGCTTGATCGTGCTCATGCACAGCTTGCGGGCGTGTTCGCCGAACACATTCCGCACCGCCGCGCTTTCCGACTTGTCGTTCAGCGGCGTGCCGGTGCCGTGGGCGTTGATGTAACGGATCTGCTCCGCCGCCACGCCGCCGCGCGCCATGGCCTGCCGCATGGCGCGGGCCATGCCGTCGCCCTCCGGGTGCGGGGCGGTGATGTGGTTGGCGTCGGAGCTGAGGCCGTAGGCGACGAACTCGGCCAGAATCGGCGCGCCGCGTCCTACGGCATGTTCCAAGGTTTCCATGACCAGCACCGCGCCCGCCTCGCCCAGCACAATGCCGTCGCGGTTGAGGTCGAACGGGCGGTTTTTGCCAGCGCTCAACGCGCCGAGCGCGTTGAAGCCGGACAAGGTGACGTAAGACACGCCTTCGACGCCGCCGGCCAGCATCACATCGGCGTAGCCTTCTTGAATGAAGTCGGCGGCGTAGCCGACGGCGGTCGCCCCGGAGGAGCAGGCGGTCATGATGCTGCTGCGCGGGCCGTGCAGACCGAAATGGGCGGCGATGGCGTTGCCGGCGCTGTCCGGGTTGCTGGCCAACAGCTTGGATGGCACTTTGGCGTCGCCTCGGATGGACTTGGCGACATAGGCTTCGGTGTCGGAAACCGCGCCGCCGCTGCCCAACACCACGCCGACGGTGAGCCTGCGCAGATCCTCCGCGCCCAGGCGGGCGGCGTCCAAAGACTCGCCCGCTGCCGCCAAGGCGTACAGATCGACGATGGAGCAATGCCGCCGTTGCCGCCGGCCCAGCCACGAGGGCGGTTCAAAGCCTTCGATCTTGCCCAGTTCCTTGGAGGTGAAACCCTCGGTGTTGTGCCAGCGGTTTTCCTTGACGCCGCCGCGCCCAAGGCGCAAAGACGCCTCAAACTGCGGGACGTTGTTGCCGATGGGGCTGATGACCCCCAGGCCGGTGATGACGATGCGCTTCATGGTTATCCTCAGGTGCAGTCCGCGTGGGCGGGCGCGTTGGGCTTTAAGCCTTCGCGGCAATCAAGGTCTGGACATAGGCCGCCAAGCTGTTGAGGCTTTGGAAGTGCGCCTGCACTTCCTCGTCCTGTTGCAGCTTCACGCCAAATTTCTGCTCGACGCCCAGCACGATGTCGATCACGTCGATGGAGTCGATGCCCCAACCGTCGCCGAACAGGCTGTCGTCGTCGCTGGCCTTGATCGTGGACAGATCCATGTTCAGGCGTTCTTCAAAAATGGCTTTCAGGGTGTCTTTGATGTCATCGAGTTGCATGGCTTTTTCTCCTAAAACAGGTTGGAAGTGGCGTGGGTTTAAAGGTAAATACTCGCCGCAGGGCGAATTCAGTAGGTTTCTTTTTCAAAATAATCCAGCAGCGGGGCCAGCGGCTTGATCGCCCGCAGGTGGCGGATGATCCGGTGCCAAGGCAGCGGCGCCAGCGCGCGGGTCAGCGCCGGCACGCCCAGGGAGGCCACCGTGCGCGGGACTATCGCGTGTTCGGGGCAGGACTGCGAACACAGGCCGCAGCCTATGCATTCGCTGGAAATCGACACCGACGCCAGTTTGCGGCTCTTGTCCCACACCGGGACAATCGCCGGGCAATCGACTTTCAGGCAGTCGCCGCAATTGGCGCAGCTATCGGCTTGGATGGTGTAGCGGTAATTGGTCGGGCCTTTGTTCGGCAAGCCCTGCACACAATCGCCTTTCAGCACTATCACCGACACGTTGTCCGAGGCCAGAAAGGCGTCCAAGGTGGCGTCGATCTGCGCCACGTCCAGCGCGGCGACGACCGCGAACTGCGGCACGCCCAGCGCCTTGAGCAAGCTTTCCCAGGCTTCGCGTCCTAGCGCCTGCGCGGTGGCCTGGTGGCCGGTCATCGCGGCGCCGCTGTTGTCTAGGATCAAGATCGTCGCCGGCGTCTTGGCGGCGACGGCGGTCAACAGCGGCGGAATGCCGGAATGGAAAAACGTCGAGTCGCCAATCACGGCAATCGCCGAACGCGCCGCCGCCGCGCCCATCATGGCGATGTAG
>JBJSYU010000254.1:0-7481 GCA_046089945.1 Candidatus Methylumidiphilus sp. | reverse complement strand
ATGTGGGTTGGGGATTGGCGTTTGGCCTGCCGGGCAAGCGCGCCAGTGAATTGCTCCCTCCCCTTCGCAGGGGGAGGGTTGGGGTGAGGGTCAAAAAAATCCAAGTTGTTTGCCCCTCTCCCCAACCCTCTCCCCACAGGGGCGAGGGGGTTTATTAAGTTCATTCCGGCGCTTCGCCGCTGCGGCCATCGCCCATGTCGGCGAAGCGCTTGAGGTCGCGCCAAGCCTTGTTGATGATGTCCACCGGGCCGGCGCCTTCGACGCGCTTGATCTGCGGATCGCTCCAGGGGCCGGTGACGACGTAGTTGGAGCTGGCAAGGTTGGCGTTCTCCGCGCCGACCAGCCGGTGGGCGATGTCGATGACCGCGCCGACCGCCGCCCCGCCGAGCATCGGCCCGGCCAAGGGGATGGAGGCGAAGGGGTGCGGCATCACGGAAATGGCTTGGTCGAGGTCGTGGTCGGCCAATCCGACGCGGCCTATCAGCAGGATATCGGCGGCGACGGCGTCAATGACGAAGCTGTTAGTCCGCGCCTGCCCGCCGGCCAGCGTGAACGTCCCTTCCATGCCGTCATAGGCCAAGCCTTTGCCGAACAGGTCGCTGAAATCCATTTGCAGCAGGCGGCGCAGCGTCTGCAAATTCAGCATGCCCAAGGCGCGGCCTAGGCCCGGCTCGACTTGCAGCACGCTGCCCCGGCCCAGCTTGAGGTTGATCTCGCCGCCTAGGCCGGCGGCGCTGAACTGCTGCGGCGCGCCGGGCCAGTTCAAGGCAAACACCGCTTCGGTGGGGGTGCGGGTGATTTCCTTGTCATGGCCAAGCGTGGCCAGCAGGTTGCCTAGGTCGCGGACTTTCAGCCGCCCGTCCAGCCGCGTCTCGCTGCGGCCGTCTTGGCGCAGCCAACTGCCTTTGGCGGTCAGTTCGTGGTTGCCGGAGGCCAAGGTCAACAGCTTGACGCCCATGCCCGAAGCCCAGCGCTCAGTCTGCAAGTCCAATTCGCCCAAGTCCGCGCCCTCGCGGTACAGGTGGCTGGCGTGGACTTGCAGTTCCGGCATCTTCGCCGGGTCAATAATGCTGGCCTGCCCGTCTTTGCCGTCCGGCAGTTTCGGCAGGTTCAGATACTCCAATTCCACCCCCAAGGCGGAATGGCCATAGCCGGTATCGACCAGCGTGAAGTTGCCCTTGCCGTACAGGCATTCCACGCGCCCCCAAAACTCGTCGCCTTCGCGCTTGCCGGACAGCCTGATGGCGTCCAGGTTTTCACCGTTCCACAGCAAGGTGTCAATGTTGACATCCAAAACACGCGGCGTCATCGGGCCGGGCGAGGCGCCATTGGCAGACAGGAAGCGCCGCCAAACGCCGGCATCCAGCGTGTCCAGCTTGAGGTGCAGCCCTAAGCCAGTCTCCCAATTTGCCGGCGTCTGCCGCACGTTCCAGAACAAGTCGGCGCCTTCCAAGCCATTCTGCGAAAACAGCAGCCGCGCCGCGCCCTCGCGGCCATAGCTCACGCGCCACGCGGTGTTGCCGCCGCGCCGCAGCGCCGCGCTGGCGGTGAAGTCCTTCTTGGTGGTCGGCGATTTGACCAACGGCGCGGGCAGCTTCAACTCCAAGCCAATCAAGTCGGAGGCGAAATCAACCCGCAACGGGGCGCTGGCGTCCAGGGTCTTTGCCATTTGCAAGTTCAGGCGGTAGCCGAACGCGCCTTCGGCATGTTGCCACAGGTCGCCGGGGAACACTTTGCGCAAGGCGGGCACATTGGCGTTGCCGCCAATATCGAACAGGATATCGTCCTGATTGTGGCCGACATCGATCAGCAGCGGCTCGTCCATGACTTTGGCGGTCAGTTGCTTGCCCTCCACGCCGTTTCCAGTGAACGCCAGTTCGCCAACCAAATCCGTCACTTTCAGGTTGACCGGCTTTAGCGCCAAGGTGTCGTTTTGCAGTTGCAGCCGCCCTTCCATGCCAAGGTCGCCCGCGCCCAAGGGCAGCATGATCTTCATGTCCAAACGCGCCGGGCCGCTGGCCTCGAAGGCTTTGCCTAGGCGCTGCGGAATGCTGCGGGCCGCAGTCTGCTGGAGGAATTTCAAGGCGGCGCCCAATTCGATGTCCATGCCGCTGCTGATGCTGACCCAGGCGTCGCCGCTGAGCGTGGGGGCTTCGGCATGCACCGGCTGCAACGGAATGTCGCCAAGTTTGCCGCCGACGGTATCGACGGTCAGGCGCGGGCCGGACAGTACAATGGTGGATTTCATGCCGTACAGGTGCGGCCATTGCGGGTTGAAGTTCAATTCTAGGTTTTCCGTGGCGATGCTGGCTTCAAACACGCCCTCGTTTTGGGCAAACGGAAAATCCGCCAGCCGACCGCGCAGCCTGACATTGGCTTGACTCACCTGCCCGGACACGTAAGCCTCGCTGTGCCATTTCGCCGTGTCCGGGTGCATGAGCGTCACCGGCAAATAGTCGCGGATGCGGGCGGCGTCCACCGCCAGAAATTGCGCGTCCATGTCCACATCGGCCGAGGCGCCGTCCGCCGTCGGCCAGTTGAACGCGAAGCCGCCGCTGGCGGTAAGCCCCGGCACGGCGAGCTTGATTTGGTTGCCAGCCCACTGCCAGCCAGAACCGGCAAACGGGTTCGGCCTCGGTTTCGGCGGGGGCGGCGGTTCGGGCGGCGGAATCGGCACCGTCGCCACGCCGGGCGGGGCGGGCGGGCCGATGTCCGGCGTCGGCGGCGGCACATACGCCAAGGGCGGCGGCGGTTCGGGCGGCGGGAACAAGTCCAGCGGCCCGCCGCCCACCCGATGCCAGGCGAAGCGGCCGGACAGCGCATCGACGGCTAAAGGTTTGGGATACAAGCCGGGCAGGTTGAGTTCGGTTTTCGCCAAATCCACGTCCATGCGCCCGTCGCGGTCGTTGCCGCAGAGATGGCCGTTGAAGCGGTTGGGGCCGGGCAGATCCGGGCTTAATTTAAAACTTAAGCCCAGCAAGTCGCCGCAAAACCCGACGCGCCCTTCGGCTTGGTACACCAGCCGCGCATTGCGGATTTCGCCATGCGGGGACACCGTTTTGAGGGCTTCGCGCTGCTGTTCTTCCAGCAAGGGCATGCCGCCCAACAGGCTCAGCACGTCATCGAGGCGCAGATAGCTCACCGCCGCCCGCAGCGTCTTCACGCCGCCGTCGGCGTCCGGGGCTAAGGCCAGCGCGAAATCGGTCTCCGGCCACGCCTTGCCGTTGTAGCCTAAAGCAAAACGTTTGACATCCAGCCGCCAGCCTTCGGCCTCTTGCTGCCAACGCAGCCCGCCGGCCAGCTTGTCGAACGCCAGCATGCCGTCCGGCTGGCCTTCGCCGCGCCGCCATGTGAACACCGGGCGCTCAAAGTCGATGCGCCCGCGCGCCCCTCTGAACACGCCGCCATGCCATTCGCCCCAGGCTTGCAGGCCGATTTCGCCGGAGCGCAGGCGCACCGGCAACGACTCCGCGAACGCGCCTTCGCGCAGGCGCTTGGCTTCCACATAGCCTTTGCCCTGCCAATCCTTGCCGGCCAGCGGATTGCCCGCGATGTCCGCCGAGAAGCGCACCGACTTGCCGAGCTTGCCCGGCAAATCCAGCCGCGCATCGAACAGGTGGCGCGGGCCTTGGTTGCGCAGCCGCGCCTGTATGCGGCCTAGCGGCATGGCCGGGCCACCGTCGGCCTCGGCCAGTTCCAAATCGATGTCGGCGAAGCGCACCTCCCCTTCCGCGAACAGCCAAGCCGGCGGACTGCCGCCAGACTTTAACCCGGCCAGCGCAAACGTGCCGTCGGCCAGCCGCAGCAGCCGCAGATGCGCCCCGTCCAATTCGATGCGCTTGATGACGGGTTGGCGGGTGCGCAAAGATTGCACGGCGTCCAGCCCCACGCCCAGCCGCTCAAACTCCAGCGCTGGGCCGTCCGCGTTTTCAATGCGCAGGCCGCGCACCGTCAGTTCGGGCCGCAGGCCGCGCATCTCCGCCGCCAGGGATTTCACGCGCACGGTTTCGCCGGTCATCACGGCAAGCTGGGCCTGCAAGGCGTCGCGCCATTGCGGCGCTTGCGGCAACAGCCAAAAGCGCACGACGCTCAAGCCGATGGCGACGGCCACCAGGCCGACCCACAGCAGATGGATGGCGATGCGGAAAGTGACGCGGATAATTTGCAGAATGGTCTTCAAGCGGAAAACAGCCGGTTAAAGCAGGACAATATCGTATTGCTCCTGGGTGTATTGGGCTTCGGCGCGAAACTTGACGCTTACTTTAAGGAAGGACTCCAGCTCCGACAACATGTCCGCCTCCTCGTCCAGCAGGCGCTCCTCGACTTCTTTG
This sequence comes from Candidatus Methylumidiphilus sp., assembly GCA_046089945.1. GTDB lineage: Bacteria > Pseudomonadota > Gammaproteobacteria > Methylococcales > Methylococcaceae > Methylumidiphilus. Next base: position 3,150 of record JBJSYU010000254.1, on the reverse strand, counting down.
GAGGCCAGCACCAGCAGCCCTTGCACATTATACTGGCGCACCTCGCGGATGATTTCACGGAAAATCTCCAGGCAGACGGTTTCCGCCGTCTTCATGACGCCGCGCCCGGAACAGCAGGGGCAAGGCTCGCACAGGATATGTTCCAGGCTTTCGCGGGTGCGCTTGCGGGTCATCTCCACCAGCCCCAGCGACGACACCGCGCTGATGGAGTTTTTCGCGTGGTCTTTTTCCAGGCATTTCCCCAAGGCTTGCAACACTTGCTGGCGGTGGTCGGCGTCGCGCATGTCGATGAAGTCGATGATGATGATGCCACCCAAGTTGCGCAGCCGCAACTGCCGGGCGATGGCCTGCGCCGCCTCCAGATTGGTCTTGAAGATGGTCTCCTCCAAGTTGCGCTCGCCGACAAACGCCCCGGTGTTGACATCCACCGTGGTCATCGCCTCGGTCTGGTCGAAAATCAGATAGCCGCCCGACTTAAGCTGCACCTTGCGGTCCAGCGCCTTTTGGATCTCCTCCTCGACGCCGTAGAGGTCGAACAGCGGCCGCTCGCCGGCGTAATGCTCGATCAACGGCAACGTCTCCGGCACGAACTCTTTGGCAAACTTGTACAGCCGCGCATGGGTTTCCCGCGAATCGACGCGGATCTTCTCCACTTTGTTGCGCTGCAAATCGCGCAACACGCGCATCCCCAGTGGCAGATCTTCGTGCAGCAGCGTTTTGACTTTCACCGTCTTGATGCGCTGGGCGATGGAGTTCCACAGCTTCTGCAAAAACAGCATGTCCGCCCGCAAGGCCGACTCCTCGGCCCCCTCCGCCGCCGTCCGGCAAATGAAGCCGCCGGTGTTGTGTTCGCGCAGGAAAGTCTCGACGATAGTGCGCAGGCGCGTCCGCTCCTCCTCCGACTCGATGCGCTGCGACACGCCGCTGACCTTGCAATAGGGCATGAACACCTGATAAACCGACGGGATCGAAATGTCCGTGGTCAGCCGCGCCCCCTTGGCGCCAATCGGATCTTTGATGACCTGCACCACCAGATCCTGGCCCTCGTGGAACGCCAGCTCAATTTGCTCATTGCCGGCCCGGCCCCAGTCGGTGGCATTCAAGTCCGACACATGCAGGAAGGCGGCGCGCTCCAGACCAATGTCCACAAACGCCGCCTGCATGCCCGGCAACACCCGGCACACCCGGCCCTTGTAAATATTGCCCACCAACCCGCGCTTGCGCGCCCGCTCAATCAAAACCTCCTGCAACACGCCGTTTTCCACCATGGCGACGCGGGTTTCCGGCGGGGTGACATTAATCAGGATCTCATCGCTCATCCGCGCAGCACCTTAAGCAAGCTCCGCATGACTCCCCTCGCCCTGTGGGGAGGGGGTTAGGGTGAGGGGCAAACAACTTGGATTTTAAGACCCTCCCCCCAACCCTCCCCCTGCGAGGGGGAGGGAGCAAAGACTTAATCAGAACTTCCTTCATGTCTTCAATGGTTCGCATGGCCGTATCCCGTTGGATTTCGCAAAATGACGGGCATTGTATACCGAAGCGGGGGTGGCAGAGCCAGAGCGGGGGCTTGAGACGCCTTGGCGACGGCGCGAACGGCGGCACCCCAAGGCGGGCGGCGCGGTGTCATGCAAAACCGGCTGGCGATAAGCGCGGACGGCGGTGTCATCGTCGGCCTGTGCCTCAGCGTGTCCGTTTTGCTGTGGCTGGGCTGGAACCCGCTGTCCGACCTCAACGAAGCGCCGAGGGCTAAGAGGCCGGCTTGGCCCATCGGCAGTTGGGTTAGTTTTCGATGAGCCTTGACAACAGGCAGCACGTGGGTGATTGTGTTTTCCACAAAAACCCAACGGAGAACCCGCCATGCCCGAAAACCGCATTGATATTAAAATCACCCAAGAACAGGTGGACAAAGGCATAGCGCTATTCAAGGACATCGAAGCCACGATTCCCGGCCTGATCGAACTCACCCCCGACCAGCGCCAATCCATGTCGCGCTACAGCGAAAAAGACCTCAGCTACATCCTCAAAGCCCTCGCCATCGCCGAACAACACCCGGAAATCCTCCCGCCCAGCTTCAGCCTCGACGAAATGCGCCACGACGTGGGCGCGTTGCAAAGCCTAGACAAAATCCTCATCACCGCCCACCGCGTCCTCGGCCTGCTGGAAGACTCCCGCTACGCCGCCGCCCGCGAAAGCCTAGGCCACGAAAGCGCCATCCTCAAACTGCTTAAGACCCACAACGCCCTCACCGGCAAGCTTGAAGACGCCCTAGCCGACCTCGCCGACCACCGCGCCCGCAGCAAACCCGCCAAAGCCGACAAACCCGCTGGCGCGTGAAGCATTTTTCCTTCCCCGTCCAGCGTCATCGCTGCCCGCCGCAGCCATGAAGCTGGCGAAGGAAGGAAAATTCCTGGCGACGGAAGCAATCAAGCTTCCCCGGCAAGGAAAAATCCTGCTGCCGCAAGCAATGTTGCTGCACGGGACAGGAAAATTCCTGCCGACCGCAGGAATGAAGCTGCCCACAGCAGCAACGAAGCTGCTGAGGAAAGCGATAAAGCTCCACAGGCAAGGAATAATGCTTCTGGAAGCAGCAGCAAACCTTCCGCCCGAAGCAAAGGTGTTGCCGTTGCCAGCCTTGGACGGGTATCCTCTAGGCTGTGCCGGCGAAGGAGGCGCATCGTCCGAGGTTCACGCGATAGATGCGCTTCGTACCTCAGCGCATCCTATGGCCCTGCCGACGGCAGCAATGGCGTTAATGCCATCAACATGGCACGGACAACCGCTATGTCGATGTAGGAAGCGCATCATCGGTGATTCACGCGACTGATGCGCTTCGTACCTCAGCGCATCCTATGGCCCTTGAGCGGGTTGAACGAAGATTGGAACTCATCTAGCAGTCGGGTAACAGCCGGGGCGGGCAATGTCATTTTATTGCCCGACAATTCTGGCGATCCGTCGGGCGCGATGAAGCCGCGCCCGACTTACACGGCTCGTTACCCGAAATGTGTGCTTGGCCGGAAGAGTAGTTTTTTCGGCGGAGTATTTCCCCGATTGATTTTTTTTCCTTAAACCGGGCGGTTATCAGAAAAATATGTATCCTCGTTTTTGGAAAATTAGAGAGTCGATGATTTTTAAAATTGGCGGCGGCATCAG
>JBJSYU010000253.1:0-3275 GCA_046089945.1 Candidatus Methylumidiphilus sp. | reverse complement strand
CTTCAAGTGCTTGATTTATAGGTTATTTTTCCGCCAATAAAAGCTTTAGTTACTTAGCTATTACATTTTATTTAGTAGAATATTTTTTGTGCATAGGCACTTAAATATCATGATGTTGCGTCACTTTTTCAAATCGAAGATTTTTGATCAAATGTTGGCAATTGGCTAAAAATCTAATGATTTCGAGTTTATCCTATGCTGAAAATTAGGTTTGTGGGCAATTCTTACCGCTTTACGACAAACCTTCGATTTCAAAAAGTGACTTACAGCGGTTTCATATCTGGCAAGTTATTGACAGATCCCAGCCAAAGAAACGCAATACATTGATTTTTTTATGAAAAATACGCAAGCCAAGGTACTTGTTGTAACTATATTAGATACGAAAACGCTGTAAATATATGATCTAAAATAGAAAAGTGCCTTTCTATCCAGACGCTATCTATGTGTCACAACCTATGTTTTTTATTTTCAGCCATTGTGGGTATTTTGTAAAATACGAAAAGTAAATAATATTTATTTATTTTTTAAATAACGATCCGTTTCTGAGTGCTTTCCCGAAATCTGCCGACCTGATTAAGGCGTGGAGAGCATAAAAATCTAGGGGAGATGGGCTTGGCAAGGCGCGGTGACGGGAACTGGGCGAATCCCTGCGGTGTGTCATGGCTTAGTGGAAAATATATGGGAACCTCGAAAAACCAGTTCCGTTCATGTTTCGATAAGCTCAACACGAACGGAACCATTTGATTTTTCTAGCACCGTTCGCGCTGAACTTGTCGAAGCGCGGGGTTTTTGGAGGCGCCCATATGCTTTCCGTCAGCAAAGATCGGCATGTGGACTGGCGCTCCTACCTCCCCACCATCTGGGCAAATTTTGTACGAAAAATCTTGACGTTTTGAGTTAGGGGATAAGCCTTGCATAATTCCGCCAAATGCTAACCCATGTCGGGGCAATATCCACCCACGGGCTGGCAGCGAATGCCAACCAGCTCAAGCGCCCTGCGCCAAGCGTTGCCAGCAACGCCCGGCGCAACAGTCGTATGAACGCTTCCGTTAAACCATGTCAACCGCGACCATAGCCGACTGAGCCGCGGCTGGCGACGTACTCTGTCGCGGTGTGCGGTCTTTGTTTGCGTGGCTTAATGCAATCACGAAGCCAGACAGCATGAAGAACACCACGACGGACTCGTGCCCATAGCCGGCCAGCGCAGCAATCCACTCGCCGCCAAAGCGTGGATAGCTGGCGTGGTGCGCGAAAACCATCAGGGCGGCCGTTAGGCGGACGGCGTCGAGGTAGGCGGAAAGGGCTGGGGACATGGCTAATGCTCGCTGTGTGGGTGGATCGGTGGCGACATTCGCCTGCGCGGTTTTTTTGCTGGGCAATCCGCCCGCTGCCGACCGCGAAACCTTAAGTGCCGCATGTCCGGCTCGGCCTTAGTAAACCTTCATAATCCCGCCAAACACCTGATAGTCATACGGCTCCGGCTTAGTCACCGCAAAATCGACCGCGCCCAGCAAATACCAATTGTCGCCCAAGTGCGAGCGGAAGCCCGGCCCGATGGAAAAAGTCGTGGTGCTGCTCGGCCCACGGGTGTCGATGGCCTGGATCAGCGTATTCGTCACATAAAACACCAAATCGCCAAACGGCGCCGCGTCGTGCGGCGTCAGGTAATAGCCCACATCCAAATTGGTGTTGAACGTCGAACGCGCCCCCGCCTTGGCAATCTCGCCGCCATACGGAATGCTGAACCCCAAACCGCCGCACACCACCAAGCCTTTCCAATAATTGGTCCAGAAGTTGTACTGCGGGTTAATGGCCGCGACGCTGTTGCCGTTGAAGCTATTGCCGGTGGGCGTGCGGAACGCGATATCCAGCGATTGCGTCTGCGCCCGGCTTTCCGACAGCAGGATGCGCGGCGTGAACACAAAATCGCCGAAATTGGTCTGGGTGTCGCTATGCCCATTCGGGCCACGGCTGGACGCCAGCGAAATGTCGGTGCGGATTTCCAAACGTTGGCTCAGCGGCGTGTAGCTGGTCAAGGTGCCGGTGTAGCCGTCGGTATTGTTGGCCGGGCCATGCTGCCAGCCGAACGAGGCGACGCTCAAGCGATAAAACACGCCGTCGTTGGCGTTGTTCCAACCATGCCGGGGCGCGCCGCCGGCGCCGGTCGGCGGGCTGACCCACGCCTGATCCCAGCCGGTGCGGAACAAATCCTGGAAGCTGAGCGCCTGCCAGCGCGACGGGTCGCCATAGACATCGCCAGTCACCGACGCGACCGCCGCGCCGATGAAGCCTAGGCTCTCGGCGGCCGGCGGCGGTTCCATCGCCGCCGCGCTAGGCGGGGCCAGCGTCGCCGGCGCCGCGACCGGCTGCGGCGTTGGAATGGGCGCCGGGCTGGCGCTGGTGGGCGGGGCGGCGTGGGTTTTCCCCTTGGCCTGAGTCGAAGCCGCGCCCGCAGGCGAGGAAGCCAAGGCCAAGACGGCTAAGCCGAGACCGAAAGTGGCCCAGGTCTGGCGGAAAGGGACAGGTGTGTGGCGTTTAGTTTTCATGGTTTGTCGGTGTTTTTCTGATTGTTTGGTTTGGCCGATTAAATTGCGACCGGCTTGTGCGTGTAACGCTTGACTTGAATAGTGCGCCTGACAAAGCATGTGAATGGCTTTTACTGCCCTTGAATTTGATCTTCGCACAGCACGGTGCGCAATATAAAATTTTCTGTGCAGTGCGCCATTGCCAGCCTGTGATTGTACATGACGGATTAGCCTTGGCGCAACGGCCATGCGGTAACACGGTTTCGCTGCGAAAACAATGCATCGCCTCTAAACATTGCTGTTATGCAGTGTTTTCAATGTGAGTTAGTTATTTAAAGCGTTCGCCCTGAGCTTGTCGAAGGGCGTGTAATGGCCGCACAATCCCGTTCACGCTTCGACAAGGCTATCCTGGGCGTAGTCGGAGGGTTCAGTACGAACAGGGTTGTATTTGTGTGGCTAATTGCAATAGAAACCGCTGTAAATGGCACAAAAAAAGGCGGGCCGGGCAAACCGATTCCGGCCTGCCCAACCCGCCCGCTTGCTACATCCGTTATTGCCGCACGTACCAGTTGCAGTCGATCTTATACGCCACGGCTTGGCCGACTAAGGCGGAGGTGTGGATATTGACCTTGACCATCGCCATGCGCAGCAGCCTAGGCAGCAGTTTGCCGCCGTTGTCGGAGCGGTAAATCAAATCGGCCCAGTGTTGGCGGCGCCAGATTAACTCTTTGGGATCTTCGTAACTGACCG
>JBJSYU010000252.1:0-5309 GCA_046089945.1 Candidatus Methylumidiphilus sp. | reverse complement strand
GGATCTGTGCGATGTAGCGCCGGCATCTTGCCGGCGTTTTTGCCATTCCCAGACGTTGGCCGGCAGGATGCCGGCGCTCCAATGCAAACACCAGCACCGACGTAGCGCCGGCATCCCTGCCGACGTTTATATTTGTATGTTGCCGGCAAGATGCCGGCGCTACCATGCCGGCACTTGACAAGCACAAACAATGCTCCGAAACTTAACGCCGTTATTTTTTTGACAGGCGTTAGGCGATGGGTAGCATTGAACGGCGGGAACGCGAGCGGCAGGCGGTGCGGCAGAAGATTTTGGACGCAGCGCGGGAGTTGTTTGCCGAGCAGGGCTACGAGGCGGTGACGATGCGGCGCATCGCCTCGGCCATCGAATATTCGGCGACGGCGATTTACGGCCATTTCAAAGACAAAGACACGCTGATCCGCGAACTGTGCCGGGAAGACTCGGCGTCACTGGCGCAAGCGTTCCGCGCCATCGCGGCCGAGCCGAACCCGCTCAAACGCCTGCGCCAGATCGGCTTGGCCTATGTCGAGTTCGGTGCCAGCCATCCCAACCATTACCGGCTGATGTTCATGTCCAACCGCAAGCTGGATGCGACCGACTTGGCGAACATGGGCCACGGCAACCCGGAGCAAGACGGCTATGCCTTTTTGGTGGGCACTCTCGCCGAGGCCATCGCGCAACAGCAGTTGCGCCCGGCCATGGACGACGCGCATTTGCTGGCGCAGGCGTTTTGGTCGGCCTGCCATGGCGTGGTGGCGATCCATTTGTGCAAGCGCGGCGACCCGTGGCTGGACTGGCGGCCCTTGCTGGCGACGGCGGAAATGGTGATCGACACGCTGATCGCCGGCGCGGCGCGGGAGGATGCCGGCCATGCATGACACCACGCCGAATCCCCTCACCTTAGCCCTCTCCCCACGGGGCGGGACTTGTTTAACCCTCGCCAAGCGCTGCGCCATCCTGTCCGCCGCCCTGCTGCTCGCCGCCTGCGCCGAGCCGCAGCCGGTGGCGCTGCCGCCGCGCCCGGTGCGGGTGGTGGCGGCGCAGTTTGAGGCCACGCGGACGACCGCCCGCTATGCCGGCGAGGTCAACGTCCGCCATGAGGCGGCGCTGGCGTTCCAAGTCGGCGGCAAGCTCATCAGCCGCCGCGTCGATGTCGGCGCGACGGTGCGCCGGGCCGAGGTGCTGGCGACGCTAGACCCGCCCGATTTGCAACTCAACCAAGCCAACAACGCCGCGCAATTACGCGCCGCCGAGACGGAACTGAGCCAAGCCCGCAAGGAACTGCGGCATTCGGAGAATTTGCTGGCGCAAGATTTGACCAGCCCGGCCCACCATGAGCGCAAGCTCGACGCCATGCGCGGCGCCGAGGCCCGCGTCGCGCAGGCGCAAGCGGCTTTGGCCTTGAGCGCCCGCCAATCCGGCTATGCCGAATTGCGCGCCGACCGCGACGGCGTGGTCACGGCGGTTGAGGCGGAAGTCGGCCAAGTACTCAGCGCCGGCCAGGCGGTGATCCGGCTGGCGCACACCGACGAAAAAGAAGTCGTCATCCATGTGCCGGAAAACCGGCTGGACGAACTGCGCGCGGCGACGGCGATCAAGGTCAGCCTGTGGGCCAATCCCGGCGTGAGCTACCCGGCCAAGCTGCGCGAGATTTCGCCGGGCGTGGATGCGACACTGCGCATGTTCACGGTGAAGCTGGCGGTGCCTAGCGCTGACGCGGCGATGCGCTTAGGCATGACGGCGACGGCGCAGGTCGAGCGGCTGGCGGCGCAGCCGGTGGCGTGGCTACCGCTGACGGCGCTGACCGCCCGCGGCGGGCGAGCGGTGGTGTGGGTGGTCGATCCGGCCACGCACCGCGTAGCGCCGCAAACCGTCACCGCCGGGCCGTATGAGGAAGACCGCGTGCCGATCCTCGACGGCCTGCGCCAAGGCCAGCAAGTCGTCGTGGCCGGCGTGCAAAAACTGACGCCGGGCCAGCCGGTGCGGCTGTTGGCGGAGGAGGCGCGATGAACGAGCTGAACCTGTCCGCCTGGGCCTTGCGCCACCAGCCGTTTGTCGCCTATTTAATCGCCGTCATTGCCATCGCCGGCACCTTGGCCTATCTACACTTAGGCCGCGCCGAAGACCCGGACTTCACGATCAAAACCATGATCGTCAGCGCCGGATGGCCGGGTTCGACCGCCAGCGAAATGGAGCAGCAAGTCACCGACCGGCTGGAGAAAAAGCTGCAAGAAATCCCCTGGCTGGATTTTGTGCAGAGTTACTCCAAGCCCGGCAAGTGCTCTATTTTCGTCAATTTGAAAGACTACGCGCCGAACCAAGATGTGCCGAATACTTGGTATCAAGTGCGTAAGAAAATCGCCGACATCCGCCACGAACTGCCCGACGGCGTATTGGGGCCATCGTTCAACGACGAGTTCGGCGACACCTACGGCACGATTTACGCCTTCACCGCCGACGGTTTTTCCCATGCCGAACTGAAAGACGTGGTGGACGATGTGCGCCAGGAATTGCTGCAAATCCCCGGTATCGCCAAAGTCGATTTGATCGGCGTGCAGGCGGAAAAAATCTTCATCGAAACCTCCAACCGCAAGCTCGCCAGCCTAGGCATTGATCCGATGCTGATCGCCAACACGCTGCGCCAGCAAAATAGCATCGCCTCGGCCGGCATCATCGACACCGCCAGTGACAAAATCTTCATGCGCGTCAGCGGCGACTTCCAATCGGTGGAGACCATCCGCGAAATCGGCATCGAGGCCAATGGCCGGCAGTTTCGCCTAGGCGATATCGCCCGCGTGTACCGGGGCTACGCCGACCCGCCGACGCAGCGCTTCCGCTACCGCCAGCGCGACGCCATCGGCTTGGCGATTTCCATGACCAAAGGCGGCGATATTTTGGCCCTAGGCCAAGGCTTGCAGACGGAAATCGCCCGCCTCGGCGCCAACCTGCCGCAGGGCATCGATATCCATCAGGTGTCCGACCAGCCGAAAGTGGTCAAGGATTCGGTGGACGAATTCATGAAGTCGCTGGGCGAGGCGGTGGCGATTGTGTTGGCGGTCAGCTTTCTGTCGCTGGGGGCGCGTACTGGCTTGGTCGTCGCGCTGTCGATTCCGCTGGTGCTGGGCATGACATTTCTGGCGATGTTTTTGGCAGGCATTGATTTGCAGCGCATTTCGCTGGGGGCGCTGATCATCGCGCTGGGGCTGTTGGTGGACGACGCCATCATTTCGGTGGAAATGATGGTGGTCAAAATGGAACAGGGCTTCGACCGCTTCCGCGCCGCGACCTTCGCCTACACTTCGACGGCGTTCCCGATGCTGACCGGCACCCTGGTCAGCGCCGCCGCGTTCATGCCGGTGGGCTTCGCCAAATCCTCGGCGGGCGAATATTGCTTCAGCATCTTCGCCGTGGTCGCCATCGCCTTGCTGGCGTCTTGGCTGGTCGCAGTGGTGTTCACGCCGTACATCGGCTTCAAGCTGCTGCCCGACTTTGGCGCTCAAACCCAGCAGGACGAGGCCGAAGTCTACCGGCGCGGCATTTACCCGCGCTTCCGGGCCATGGTCACAGCCTGCCTGCGCTGGCGCGTCTGGGTGGTCGGGGCGACCTTGCTGGTGTTTGTCGCGTCGATGGGCTTGTTCGGACTGGTCGAACAGCAGTTTTTCCCGTTCTCCGACCGCCCGGAACTGCTGGTGGATCTGTGGTTGCCGCAGGGCGCGTCGATCCACGCCACCGCCAAGGAAACCGCCAAAGTCGAGGCGCTGCTGGAGAACGACGCCGACATCGTCAACTACGTCAGTTATGTCGGGGCCGGCTCGCCGAGGTTTTACCTGCCGCTGGACCAGCAGCTCGACCATGAGAATTTCGCGCAGATCATCGTGCTGACGAAAAGCCTGGACGCCCGCGAGCGCCTGCTCAAGCGCCTCAGCGCCGCCTTCGACCGGCAGGATTTCACGCTGTCGCGGATACGCCTGAACCGGCTGGAAAACGGCCCGCCGGTGGGCTTTCCGGTGCAGTTCCGCGTCAGCGGCCGCGATATTGCGCAAACCCGCAAAATCGCCGAGGCGGTGGCGGTGGTGATGCGCGGCAATGCGCATTTGCAAGACGTGCATCTGGACTGGGGCGAACCTACCAAGGTGGTGCGCCATGACATCGACCAAGACAAGGCGCGGCGGCTGGGCGTCAGTTCGCAGGATATCGCGCTGTCGCTGCACACTTTCCTGTCCGGTCTACCGATCACCGAATTCCGCGAACGCAACAAACTGATTGAGGTGCTAGGCCGCGCCGAGCCGGCCGAGCGCGGCAACCCGGCGCGGGCGGCGGAAATCGAGGTGCCGGCCTGCGATGGCAAAACCGTGCCGCTGAGCCAGTTGGCGGCCACACACTATGATTTCGAGGAAGGCATCATCTGGCGGCGCAACCGCTTCCCCACCTTCACCGTGCGCAGCGACATCGCCGACAGCGCCCAGGCGCCGGACGTGGCGGCGCAGATCGAGCCGCTCTTAGACCCGCTGCGCGCCAAGCTGCCGGACGGCTACCGCATCGAAATCGGCGGGGCGGTGGAAAGCAGCCAAAAGGCGCAAGCCTCGATCAACGCCGTCATGCCGGTGATGCTGCTCGCCGTCGTCACGCTGTTGATGGTGCAGTTGCACAGCGTCCAGCGCGCGTTCATCGTGCTGCTGACCGCGCCTTTGGGGATGATCGGCGTGACCTTGTTTCTGCTGCTGCTGCATGTGCCGTTCGGCTTCGTCGCCACCCTCGGCGTCATCGCGCTGGCCGGCATGATTATGCGCAACTCGGTGATTTTGGTGGATCAAATCGAACAGGATATCCACGCCGGGCATCCGCCTTGGGACGCGGTGGTCGAAGCGACGATCCGCCGGCTGCGCCCGATCCTGCTGACCGCCGCCGCCGCGATTTTGGCGATGATCCCGCTGTCGCGCAGCGTGTTTTGGGGGCCGATGGCCGTCGCCATCATGGGCGGGCTGCTGGTCGCCACCGTGCTGACCTTGTTTTTCCTGCCGGCCTTGTATGCGCTGTGGTTTGGCATCAAGCCGGAAACCCCCGGAGTGCAGCCATGAGCCGGTTTTATCTGCTTGCCCCGGCGCTGCTGCTGTCGGCCTGCGCCGTCGGCCCGGACTACCAGCCGCCCGACGCGGCCGCGCCCGCGCACTGGTCGCAAGCCGCCCCCGACGCCGAAGCAAAGACCGCCGACTTGGCGCACTGGTGGCGAGGCTTCCACGACCGCCAACTCGACACGCTGATCGAACAAGCCTTGCGCGACAACCAAGACCTGCGCCTCGCCCGCGCCC
>JBJSYU010000251.1:0-6263 GCA_046089945.1 Candidatus Methylumidiphilus sp. | reverse complement strand
GGATGCCGGCGCTACGACTGCACAGCCGCTGCCGCGTAGCATCCTCAGCGCCGCGCTTGTCCACCCGCTCGGCACCCCCACCGCAGCATCTCACACGCCCCTGTGGCATTTCACCGCGCTACCTTCCCGCGCATCTTTCCGCACTGCCCGCCGTATCCGGCAGGTATCCCACGCCCGCGCCTAAATCTTATGTTTGGCAAGGACTTGCCCCTGTGGCAAAGGCCGCGCCGCCGCCACGAAGCAATGGCACATGATTTGCTTGATTCGCTGTCGGGTACTTTTGTTAAACACGTTTCTCACAGAGGAGATTGACTGATGTTAGTGGGCGCATTTGCCATTTTTACGCTTGTTGCCGTGATGGGCCTGTCGATTGTCGGCAGCGTGTGGCGGGGTGAGGCGCAAGACCGCCTATACCCCGCGCTGCACGGTGTTGTCGCGTTGATCGGCTCCGCCTTCGTGATTGTCCTCGCCTTGGACGGCGATACTCGGCTATACCTGAATATTGGCTTGGCCGTGGTCATTATCGCGCTCGGCGTGGTGTTGGGCATTTATGGCAAAAAAGGCAAGAAAGCCCCGAAAGCCATCCTCGCCGCCCATGTCGGCTTGGCGGTCGCCTGTTATGGCATCTTGGCGTTTTTTGCCTTGGTTCCACACGCCACCCTGCTGTAAAGTTTAAGTCCCGCCCTGCGCAGCAGAGGACGCTAGTCCTCCAAGCCGCAGGGCAATCCTTAGGCTTTTCTGGCCTATTTTCCAGGCGCACCCAACCGAAGAATAGCGCTGTGTTTTATCCAGCATGGGCTGTGGCAAATAACCCAGCGCAAAGCCCAGAAAGGTGATGCGCCCAGGTTGCCAAATAAAGTACAAATAACTGATTTATATATAAAAAAAAGCGTTTTTGCAAAGGCGGCACGGTGCTTGCTATTAAGTATGTAGCCTAGGCGTCCAAACGCCTATGGCCTGACAATAGCCATTGTCAGAAACGGTCTCCTTTTGCCTATGGACACAAAACAATGTGCCGGGGAAAAGGGGGCTTCTGTGAATTTTGATAACCAATAAGGAGTCCTCTATGAAGAACATCCATTTCCGTGTGCTGTGCGTTCTTGCTTTAAGCTTTTTCGTCAATGTCAGCTTCGCTGGCGGACGTTATGCCAATCCGCCCAAAGGCTTGCTCGAAACCACCGAAGCCTGCACCAAGGGCCTGGAAGCGGCCGAGAAAGGCGACACTGCGGCCGCGCTGGAACAGGCCAAGACGGGTCGTAAAATCGCTTTGGAGTCGTACAAAGAACTTAGCACCATGCCCATGGAAATCGGCTCTTCGACCATGAAGAAAGCGATTGCGGCGTTGGAAGCCGGCAATGTCGCCGAAGCCAAGGAAAACTTCGCGCATTGCAAAAAGAAAATGGAAGACGAAATCGCCTATTACAAGAACGAAGGCAAGCTTTAAGCCTCTGCCCCGCCGCCATTTAGGCCCGGCTTTGCGAATAGCCGGCCTAGGCGGGGCGGTTTTCTGCCGCCTATGAAGACGGGTTTTGCGGCCATGCCACAGATAACCCTAATCTGGCACACCCACTGTTGGCGACAAGGATGTCCCCGCAGTCGACTTAACACTACAAAGCCCGCTGGCCGGGCGCCTCCCTTTTTTTACAGCCGCCCAGCGCCCAGCTTAAGGCCGGTTTTCGTTTAGAATGGCTCTCCATGCCCGCGCCATTCGGCCTTCCCCCATCCTGCTTCCCATCGGGCGCCGCCTCCGCGCTTGGCCGCATCATGCTGTGCGTGTTGGTTGCGCCGGCCCCGGCGCGCCGCGTCGGTTTGGTCGTTTAGGCCGGGCGTTTCAGCGCAAGTCGCGCTAAGATCCGCCCCTGCGTGTCGCGCCGCCTTGTGCTGCCGGGGTTGGCGCAAACCCGCGAAGTCCCCCGGCCAGATTAGCGTCGCCGCCTGCGGCTGAAATGCTATGCTTGATTCTGGGCGGGTGGCCGGCGGTGCGGTTTTGGCTGCGGGAGCTTGCCGTAAATAGCGCCAGGATTAGGATTGAACCGTCAACCCCCGCTTGCCGTTTGTCCCCAGCGCTTATTGCTCAAGGACTTATTCTAAAGGTGCTTTAAAAAATCCCATGGACACCCCCCTGCTGGTTTACACGCCTTACCTCTGGCCGTTGTGGCTGGCGGCGCTGATGACGGGGGGGTTGTCTTGGCATGCTTGGCGCCGCCGCGACGTGGAGGCCACCTCTTTCGCGCTGCTGATGGCGCTGGCGGCGGCCACCGACCTGCTCTATGCCCTGGAAACGGCCGCCGCCATACTGCCGGCCAAAATCCTGCTTTCGCAACTGCGTTTCGTGCCTTGCGCTTTTCTCGGCCCGGCGGCGCTGGCGACTGTGCTGGGCTACACCGGGCAAGGCCATAGCCTGACGCGCCGGCACTGGGCCTTGTTGCTGCTGGTGCCGACCATCACCGCCTTGCTGCCGCTGGCCCCGGCGCTGCACCCCTGGTTCCGCGATAATTTCAGGCTAGTCTGGCATGACGGCCTGCCGATGCTGCTGTGGGATCGCGGGCCTTGGTTTGCGGTGTACTACGGCTTTGGCATATTGTTGATGCTGACCACGTTCGGGCTGCTGGTCGCCGCGTGGCGGACAAAGGCGCTACGGCATACCGACACCCTGCTGTTGCTGGCCGGGCTGGTCGTTCCCTACCTCTTGGATACCCTATTCCAAATGCGGCTGATGCCGGTCGCAGGTTTCAACTTCGTTTTTCCAGCCTTTGCTTTCAGCGGCTTGTGCGTCGGCTGGACACTGCTGCGCGGCCATGCCTTCCAAGTGGCGCCTGTGGATCGGCAGGCGGTGTTGGACACCCTTGACGACCCGTTGGCCGTGCTCGACTGTCATGGGCGATTGGCGGATTTCAACGCGGCCGCCGCCTCGGCCTGGGGGCTTACGCCCGCCAGCATCGGGCGGCGCGCAGACTGCCTGCCGCCGGCCTGCGCCGAACTGCTGCGCGACACCGCGCCCGGCGCCATTGGCCGGACGGAGGCGGTCATCGACTGCGGCCCAGGCCGGCGCATCCACGCCCTTACCCTCACCCCGGTGCGCGACGCCAGCGGCCATCTGCTCGGACACAGCCTGCTCGGCCGCGACATCAGCGCGCGCGACGCCGCGCAAACCGCGCTGCAAGCCAGCGAAGAGCGCTTCCGCGCGCTGATCGAAGGCGCCCCCGACGCTTTTTTCCTGCACGGCATAGACGGCCAGTTCACCACCGTCAACCAACGCGCCTGCGACAGCCTAGGCTACAGCCATGCCGAATTGCTTGGCATGGGCGTGGCGGATGTCGAATGCGGCCTGCCCAGCCCCGAACAGCAGGCCATCCGCGAACGCCTCAGGCCCGGCGACACGCTGACGTTGGAAGGCTGGCAGCGCCGCAAGGATGGCAGCGTGTTCCCGGTCGAAATCAACGTCAGTTGCTGCGAGCTGCACGGCGAACGGATGTTTCTAGGGCTGGTGCGCGACATCACCGAGCGGGCGCGGGCGCAAGAGCGGTTGCAGGAAAGCGAGCGCCGCTTCCGCAGTTATTTCGACCTGCCGCTGGTCGGCATCACCATCACCGCGCTGGACAAAGGCTGGTTGGACGTCAACCAGCGCCTGTGCGAAATGCTCGGTTATCCACGCGCGGAACTGCTGGAGAAGACTTGGGCCGAACTGACCCACCCCGACGACCTCACCGCCGACCTGGGTCTGTTCAACCGCGTGCTGGCCGGGGAGATCGACAGCTACAGCATGGAAAAGCGCTATCTGCGCAAGGACGGCGGCGTGGTTAGCGTCAACCTCAGCGTCGCCTGCGTGCGCGACGCAGAGTCCAGGCCGCAATACTTTATCGGGCTGTTGGAAGACATCGGCGCGCGCAAAGCCGCGCAGTCGGCGTTGCAGCAAAGCGAGGCGCGCTTCCGCCAACTCGCCGAGAACATCGCGGACGTGTTCTGGGTGGCGGACTGGCCGGACTTCAAAATTCTCTATGTCAGCCCAGCCTTCGAGTCGGTCTGGGGCTTGCCGGCCAGCGAACTGTACCGCAACCCCTGGGCCTGGATGGAGACCATCGCGCCGGAGCAACGCGACGCGATCCATGAACAATGGCTGGCCAGCCTGGCGCAAGGCGGCTTTGAGCTGCGCTACCGCATCACCCGCCCGGACGGCGCCGAGCGCTGGATCGACGACTGCGGCAAAACCATTGTGGACAGCCACGGCAAAGTCTGCCGCATTGTTGGCATCGCCCGCGACATCACCGAGCGCAAACGCCTGGACGAGGAACTGGAGCGCCACCGCAGCCAACTGGAAGCGCTGGTCACCCAGCGTGCGGCGGCTTTGGCGCAGGCTGAGGAGCGCCTGCGCTACGCCATGGACGCCACCAGCGACGGCCTGTGGGATTGGGACATCCAGACCGGCGACACCTACTGCAACCCCGCCTATCTCGCCATGCTCGGCTACGCAAGCGGCGACTTCCCCGCCAACGTGGAAAGCCTGTGGCTCAACTTGCTGCACCCCGACGACCGCCACGCCACGCTCCTCGCCGCCGACCAAAAGCTGGCCGACCCCGGCCACTACGAGATCGAATTCCGCATGCGCCACAAAGACGGCGGCTACCGCTGGATACTGAGCCGCGGGCGCGTGGTCGAGCGCGACGCGCAGGGCGCGCCGCTGCGCGCCGTCGGCACCCATACCGACATCAGCGAGCGCAAGCGCCACGAAGCCGAACTGGCCGAGGCCAAACTACAGGCGGAAACCGCCAACCACGCCAAAAGCAGCTTCCTCGCCAACATGAGCCACGAAATCCGCACGCCGATGAACGCCATCATCGGCCTAGCCAACCTGCTGCGCCGCGCCAACGCCACGCCGGAGCAAATCGAGCGCCTAGACAAGATCGACCAAGCCGGCCGCCACCTGCTGGCGATCATCGACGACATCCTCGACCTGTCCAAGATCGAAGCCGGCGGCTTGCAGTTGGAAAACGTCGATTTCGACCTCCACGCCCTGCTCGGCCACATCGGCGCGATGGTCGGCGAGAGCGCGCGGGCCAAAGGCTTGCGCCTGGACATCCAGCACGGCGCGGTGCCGCCCAACCTGCGCGGCGACCCCACGCGGCTGCGCCAAGCCCTGCTCAACTACGCCAGCAACGCCATCAAATTCACCCCCGCAGGCACTGTCACCGTGCGCGCCGAACAACTGGACGCCAGCGGCGCAGACGTGCTGCTGCGCTTCTCCGTCGCCGACACCGGCATCGGCATCGCCGCCGACAAAATCCCCAAACTGTTCCGCGCCTTCGAGCAGGCCGACTCCTCCACCACCCGCAACTACGGCGGCACCGGCCTGGGGTTGGCGATCACCCGGCGGCTGGCGCAACTGATGGGCGGCGACGCCGGCGCCGACAGCGCGCCGGGGGCGGGCAGCACCTTCTGGTTCACCGCCCGCCTGCGGCGCGGACAGGCGGTGGCCCCGCAGGCGGTGGTGGCGCACGATCCCGAAACCCAACTGCGGCAGCGCCACAGCGGCGCATTGATCCTGCTGGCGGAAGACAACTACATCAACCGCGAAGTCGCGCTGGAACTGCTGCAAAGCGTCGGCCTCGCCGTTGACACGGCGGAAGACGGCCGCGAAGCCGTCGCCAAGGCGCAGGCCCGCCCCTACGCCCTGATCCTGATGGACATGCAAATGCCCGACATGGACGGGCTGGAAGCCACCCGCGCCATCCGCGCCCTGCCGGGATTGGGCGCGATCCCGATCCTGGCGATGACCGCCAACGCCTTCGACGAAGACCGCCGCGCCTGCCAAGAGGCCGGCATGAACGGCTTCATCACCAAGCCGGTCAACCCCAACGCGCTGTACACCATCCTCGCCAACTGGCTCGGCGGCGGGGCGGGGGGCCATGCCGCGGCCGGCGCCGACAGCAAACCCGCCGCCAGTGTCCCGCAGACTGCGGCCCAAGCCGCCGCGCTGGCGCGGCTGGCCGGCCTGCCCGGCATGGACACCGTCAGCGGCTTGGCGATGGTGCACGGCGACAGCGGCCACTACCTGGAACTGCTCGGCTGTCTGGTCGAATCCTACGCCGAAGACATCGCGCAATTGGGCGAAATGCAGCGCCGAGGCGACCGCGCCAGCGCCCAACACTTGGCGCACAAACTCAAAGGCACGGCGGCGACCCTGGGGCTGGACGGCTTGGCCGAACAAGCGCAGACCCTGCAAGAGAGCCTGCAAGCCAACGCGCCGGGCGACGGCATCCGCCGCG